>NZ_JBSFKD010000006.1:0-261634 GCF_053598395.1 Streptomyces sp. NPDC001135
GCCGGTGCCGTACCGGCCTGCCGTGCCGCGTAGGCCTCACCGAGGTCACGGGCCAGGGGGCCCATCGACCAGCCGTCCCCCGCGATGTGGTGCACGACCACCAGCAAGGCGTGGTCGTCGGGGGCGATGGTCAGCAGGTGGGCGCGGACGGGGAGTTCGCGGGTGATGTCGAAGCCCTGGCCGGCGGCGCGGGCGAGCGCGTCGTCGAGGTCGCCGGCCGGGATCCGCGCGCGGTGCAGAACGGGCTCGGCCGCCGGGTCGGCGGGGTCCAGGACGAGCTGGCGGGGGTGGCCGTCGGTGTCGGGGAAGAGGGTCCGCAGCGCCTCGTGGCGTCGTGTGACGTCGGTCAGGGCGGCCTGGAGGGCCGCCGGGTCGACGGTGCCGCGCAGCCGCAGGGACAGGCCGAGGTTGTAGGTGCCGTTGGGGCCGTCGAAGTGGCTGAGGAACCACAGGCGGCGCTGGGCGTGCGAGAGCGGGATCTCGACGGGGCGGGGGCGTGGGCGTACGGCTGCCCGGGCACCCGTCGCCGCGTCGAGGGTGGTGGCGAGCGCGGCGACGGTGGGCGCCTCGAAGAGGGCGCGCACGGTCAGCTCGGCGCCCAGGTCGGTGCGGACGCGGCTGATCAGGCGGGTGGCGAGCAGCGAGTGGCCGCCCAGGTCGAAGAAGCTGTCGTCGACGGAGACCCGCTCCAGTTCGAGGACCTCGGCGAACAGGGCGCACAGCGCCCGCTCGCGGTCGGTGCGCGGTGCGCGGCCCTCGCTGAGACCGGCGAAGTCGGGGGCGGGCAGGGCGCGCCGGTCGAGCTTGCCGTTGGGGGTGACGGGCAGCGTGTCGAGGACGACGACGGCGGCGGGCACCATGTAGTCGGGCAGCGCGGCGGCGACGTGGGCGCGCAGCGCGGCAGGGTCGGCCGGGTCGGTGCCGGCCGGGACGACGTAGGCGACCAGGCGTCTGTCGCCGGGCCGGTCCTCGCGGGCCAGGACGGCGACCTGGGCGACGGTGTCGTGACGGGCGAGGACCGACTCGATCTCGCCGAGTTCGATGCGGAAGCCGCGGATCTTGACCTGGTCGTCGGCGCGCCCGAGGTAGTCGAGTTCCCCGTCGGCGGTCCAGCGCACCAGGTCGCCGGTGCGGTACATACGGGCCCCGGGGGCGCCGTACGGGTCGGCGGCGAACCGCTCGGCGGTCAGGCCCGGCCGGCCCAGGTAGCCGAGGGCGAGGCCGGCGCCCGTCAGGTACAGCTCGCCGGGGACACCGGGCGGGACGGGACGCAGGGCGCCGTCCAGGACGTGGACGCGGGTGTTGGTGATGGGGCGGCCGATGTTCGGCAGGCCGGTGCCCGGGCGCAGGTCGCCGCTCATGGTGGCGCAGACGGTGGACTCGGTGGGGCCGTAGGCGTTGACCATGCGGCGGTCGTGGGACCAGCGGTCGACGAGTTCGGCGGAGAGCGCTTCGCCGGCGGTGACCAGGGTCATGCCGTCGGGGAGCCGTGCCTCGCCCATGGCGGCGAGGACGACCGGCGGCAAGGTGGCGTGGGTGACGCGCTGCTCCGCGAGCAGTGCGGCGAGCGGTTCGCCGGCGGCGAGCCGCTCGGTGGGCGCGAGGACGAGGGCCGAGCCGCTGAGGAGGGTGGTGAGGATCTCCCAGATGGAGGCGTCGAAGCTGGGGGAGGAGAACTGCAGCACGCGGTGGCCGGCGCCGCCCCCGAACCATGTCAGGTGGGCGACGACCATGCTGGCGACGCCGGTGTGGCTGACGACGACGCCCTTCGGGCGGCCGGTGGAGCCCGATGTGTAGATGACGTAGGCCGGGTCCAGCGGGAGGAGGGCGGTGTCCGGGAGGGGTTCGGCGGGCAGGGGTTCGGCGTCGACGAGGAGGCGTGCCGGGCCGTCCTCGGGCAGCACCGACTGCAGGGCGGTGGTGGTGACGACGAGCGCGGGGCGGGCGTCGTCCAGCATGTACGCGATCCGGTCGGCGGGGTAGGCCGGGTCGACCGGCAGGTAGGCCGCGCCCGCCTTCATGGCGGCGAGCAGGGCCACGATGGTGTCGGTGCCGCGGCCGAGGGCGACCGCGACCCGGCTGCCCCGGCCGGCGCCGCGCGCGCGGAGCAGCCGGGCCAGCCGGGCGGCGCGCTCGTCGAGGTCGCGGTAGGTGAGCGTGGTGTCCTCGTGGACGAGCGCGGTCGCGTCGGGGGTGCGGGCGACCTGCCGGGCGAACAGCTCGGTCGTCGTGGCGTGGGGGACCTCGACGGCGGTGTCGTTCCACTCGGTGAGGATGCGGGCGCGCTCCTCGCCGGTGAGGACGTCGACGGCGCCGACGCGGGCGGAGGGGTCGGCGGTGAGGGCGTCGACCAGGGTCAGGAAGCGGTCCGCGAAGATCCGGACGGTGTCGTCGTCGAACAGGTCGCGGGCGAATTCGACGGTGCCCTCGACGCCGGCCGGGGCGCCGGAGTCGGTGAAGCGTTCGCCGAGCCGGAAGGACAGGTCGAACTTGGCGGTGTCGGTGTGCAGGGGGCGCGCGGTGGTGGTCAGTCCGGGCAGGTCCAGGACGGGTGCGGCGTTGTCCTCGAGCGCCAGGGTGACCTGGGCGAGCGGGTGCCGGGCGAGGGAGCGGACCGGGTTGAGGATCTCCACCAGGCGCTCGAAGGGCACGTCCTGGTGGGCGTAGGCCGCGAGGTCCGTGTCGCGGACCCGGTCGACGAGTTCGGCGAAGGTGGGGTCGCCGGAGACGTCGGTGCGCAGCACCAGCGTGTTGACGAAGAATCCGACGAGGTCGGTGAGGGCGTCGTCGGTGCGGCCGGCGATGACGGTGCCGACGGGGATGTCGTCGCCCGCGCCGAGGCGGTGCAGCAGGGCGGCGAGGGCGGCCTGCGCGACCATGAAGACGGTGGCGCCGCTGTCCTGGGCGACGGCGATCAGCCGCCGGTGGATCTCGGGCGTGAGGCGGAAGGAGATCCGGCCGCCCTGGTGCCCGGCGACGGCGGGGCGGGGCCGGTCGGTGGGCAGGGCGAGTTCTTCGGGCAGGCCGGCGAGGGTCCGCGTCCAGTGGGCGATCTGCCGGGCGAGCGGGCTGTCCTGGTCCTTCTCGTCGCCGAGGACGTCCCGCTGCCACAGGGTGTAGTCGGCGTACTGCACGGGCAGCGGGGCGAAGCGGGGCGCGCCGCCGGTCAGCCGGGCCGCGTAGGCGTGGCTGAGGTCGCGGGTGAAGGGGGCCACCGACCAGCCGTCTCCGGCGATGTGGTGGACGACGAGGAGCAGGACGTGCCGTTCGGCGGCGAGGGTGAACAGGTGGGCGCGTACGGGGATCTCGCCGGCCAGGTCGAACCCGCGGGCCGCGGCGGCGGTGAGCAGGGTGTCGAGGGCCGCGGGGTCCGCGACCTCGGTGACGGTGAGCTCGGGACGCGCGTCGGCCGGGTCGAGGACGTGCTGCCAGGGTGTGCCCTCGTGGACGGGGAAGACGGTGCGCAGGCTCTCGTGCCGGGTGACGACGTCGGCGAGCGCGGCGCGCAGCGCGCCGGTGTCCAGGGGGCCGGTGAGGTCGACGGTGAGACCGTCGTTGTAGGCGGCGCTGCCGGTGTCCATCTGGTTGAGGAACCACAGCCGGTTCTGCGCGGCGGACAGCGGCAGCCGCTCGGGGCGGGGCCGGGGGGTGAGCGCCTGGCGCGGGGCCGCGGCCAGGCCGAGGGCCTCGGCGAGGGTGGCGACGGTGGCGTTCTCGAAGACGGTGCGCAGGGTGAGTTCCGCGCCGAGTTCCTTGCGGATACGGCTGACCAGACGGGTGACCTGCAGTGAACTGCCGCCCAGGAGGAAGAAGTTGTCGTCGACGGCGACCAGGTCCTGGCCGAGCACGTCGGCGAACAGGCGGCACAGGGCCTCTTCCTCGCGCGTGCGCGGGGCGCGCGGCGCGGCGGCGGGGGCCGTTGCGGTGCCGGTGGTGTCCGCGGTCGGGGCGGTGCGGCGGGCGGGCAGGCCGGTGGTGTCCAGGGCGAGGGTGTCGACGGCCTGGTCCGGGCCGGCGGTGCCGAGGAGGTGCAGGAAGTCGAGGAACGTCGACTGGTAGGCGCGCAGGTCGTCGTCGGCGTACAGGTCGGGGTTGGCGTCGAAGTCGATCTGGAGTCCGGAGCCGGTGCCGCGGTCGTAGACGATGAACGAGATGTCGTCGGCGGGGCCGATGGAGAGGTTGTGCGGTGTGGCCGGGTGTCCGCCGAAGGTGACGTCGTAGTCGAACATCATGATGTTGACGTGCGGTCCGACCAGACGGCGGTCGTCGGCGAGCATGCCGAGGTCGCGGCGCAGGTCCTCGAACTGGTAGCGCTGGTGCTTCATGGCGGAGCGCATCTCGCCGGAGACCTGGTGCAGCAGTTCGCCGACGGTGGTTCCGGGCCGGATGGCGACGCGCAGCGGCAGCACGTTGGAGACCATGCCGGGGACACTGCGGGCGGCGCGGCCGAGGCGGGTGGAGACCGGCAGGCCGAGGACGACCTCGGGGGTGCCGGTGAGCCGCTGCAGCCACAGGGCGACGGCGGCGGTCAGCGCGGGCGGCCAGGTGACGCCGACGTCACCGGCCAGGTCGCGCAGCCGCTGGGTGTCGGGGCCGGAGAGGTGGGCGGTGTGCCGGGCCAGCGAGCGGGCCAGGGCGGGCTGCTGTCCGGAGAGGCTGACCGGCTCGGGGGAGTCCTTGAGCCGGTCGATCCAGTAGGCGCGGTCGGTGCCGAACCGCTCCGAGCCGCGGTACTCGGCCTTGATGTCCAGGAGCTGGGCGAGGGGCGCGAACGGGGTGGCGGGCACGGGCTCGCCGGCCACGAGCGCCGAGTACACCTCGGCGGTGCGGCGGGCCACCTGGTTGACGGTGAAGCCGTCGACCAGCAGGTGGTGGTAGCGGTGCAGCCAGAGATGACGGTCGTCGGCGAGCTTGAACAACGCGAAGAGGAAGAGCTGGTCGTGTTCGGTGTCCAGCGGCCGGGCGAAGTCCTCGGCCATCCAGGCACGGGCGGCCGACCAGGGGTCGGGCTCGGTGCTGACGTCGACGACGTGCAGGGACCAGTCGAGTTCGGCGGCGGGCACGATCCGGGAGACGGGCCCGTCCTCGGCCGGCTGGAACCGCAGGCGCAGCGTCTCGGCCTCGGCGACGACGTGCCGCAGCGCCTCCTCGAGGAGCGCCGCGTCCACCGGGCCGCTGATTTCCAGGAATTCACCCGTGTTGAAGATCGTGTTCTGCGGATTCAGCTGCTGCGCGTACCAGACACCCGACTGGGCGGCGGTCAGCGGCAGCAGGGAACTCCGGAGGTCGGACACAGCCACTCACCCTCAATACGTTGATGGAAATCATGGAAAAGTCGCGCGATCGAAATTTCCGAACACCACGGCCGCATCATGTCTAACAGCGCTCTTCAGCCAGCGACAACGACGGTTGCAGAAAGCTGCCAACCGCCGGGGCGGGTACGCGTGCTAGCGTCGGCACATGAGCGACGAGACGGAATCAGCGACCACTCTCATAGACCGTCACATGCCGGAATGGCATTTCCGTGAACGGCATTGGGTGGCGGTGTCGGCGCCGCGCGAGGAAGTGCTGCGCGCCGCCCGTGAGATCACCTGGCGGGAGGCTCCCGTGGCCCGCTTCTTCCTCGCGTTCACCCGGAACCGGTTGCGTCCCGACGGCCGTGTGCTGGACGACTTCGCGATGGGCGGGGACACCGTACTGGAGGAGTCCGACGACGAGTTGCTGTACGGCGGGATCGGTTCGCAGGCCGGCCCGGTACGGCCGCGGCGCCCGATGCGCGAGGTGTTGCGTGATTACGCGGAACCGGGCTGCACGAAGGTCGTCTTCAATATGCGGTACGCCGACGGAATTCTGTCGACGGAGACCCGGGTGTCGGCCACGGACGAGCGGACCCGGCGCAGCTTCGGGCGGTACTGGCACCTGATCCGCATTCCGAGCGGGATCATCAGGATCGCCTTGCTGTCCGCCGTCAAGCGCCGGGTCGACATTCCCCCGAAGGGGGCCGCGGGCTAGGCCTGCGCGGCTCTGACGAGTTCGATGAAACGGCCTGCCGTGGAGTTGCGGTAGAAGTCCTGGGTGGTGACCTTCGGCAGGCCCTCCTCCCGCATCTGGCGCAGGATCCGGATCACCAGCAGGGAATTCCCGCCGAGTTCGAAGAAGTTGTCCTCCCGGGTGACGTCCGCGTTCAGCTCGTGTGCCCACAGTTTCAGGATCCGGTCGGCCAGCGGATCGGCGTCACCGGCGGTCGGCGAGGACTCGTCCGGCACGCTCTCCGTGGCCGTGGCCGTGGCCGTGGCCGTGGCCGTCGGCGCCGGTGCGGGCAGGGCGGCCGTGTCCACCTTGCCGTTGATGGTCAGCGGAATCGTCTTCAGCCCGGTGACCGACGCCGGGACCATGTAGCCGGGCAGCACGGCCCGGGCGTGGGCGAGGACGTCCGCGGTGCCGGCCGGGCCGCGCAGCGTCACATAGGCGTCGATGCGGGCGGTGGCCGAGTCGCCGGGCACGTCGTACCGGAGGACGGTGGCCGCGCCCGCGACGTCGGGGTGGCCGAGCAGCACGTTGCGGATCTCGTCCAGTTCGATGCGATGGCCGCGCACCTTGACCTGACTGTCCAGGCGGCCGAGGTGGTCCAGGCCGCCGTCCGGGCGCAGCCGCCCGCGGTCGCCGCTGCGGTAGATCCGTCCGCCGCCGTACGGGTCGGTGACGAAGCGTTCGGCGGTGAGCTCGGGCTGTCCCAGGTAGCGGTCGGCGACACCGGCCCCGCCCACACAGATCTCACCCGCGGCGCCCACCGGCAGCAGCCGGCCGCGCGGGTCGCGGACCGACACGGACCATCCCGGCAGCGCGCGGCCGACCCGGCGGCCGGCGGCGAGCACGTCCACGGGGGTCACGGTGTGCGCGGTGACGTGGACGGTGGTCTCGGTGATGCCGAACATGTTCACCAGCCGGCAGGCGGTGGGGGAGTGCCGGGCGAACCACGGGGCGAGCATCCGCACGTCGAGCGGTTCGCCGCCGAAGACGACCAGGCGGACGGCGAGGCCGGCACCGGCGCGCCGGTCCGCCTCGACGAGCTGGCCGAAGGCCGACGGGGTCTGGCTGAGCACGGTGACCCGCTCGGCGGCCAGCAGCTCGTGGAAGAGCTCGGTGTCCCGGGTCACCCAGTAGTCGACGACGACGAGCCGGCCGCCGGTGAGCAGACAGCCCCAGATCTCCCACACCGAGAAGTCGAAGGCGCTGGAGTGGAAGAGCGTCCACACGTCGTCCGCGCCGAGGCGGAAGTCCTCGCGGGTGGCCTCGATCAGGGCGGCGACGTTGCGGTGCGGCACCACCACGCCCTTGGGCCGGCCGGTCGACCCGGAGGTGTAGATGACGTAGGCCGCCGCGGCGGGGTCCTCGGCCCGCGGCGGCAGCGGTGCCGCGCCGTCGCCCATGTCGCGCAGCGCGGCGGGGCTCACGAGCCGTACCCCGTCGAGTGCGGGGAAGACGCCCTCGACACCGACCACGACGGTGGCGCCGGCGTTCTCCACGGTGTAGCGCAGGCGCTCCTCGGGGTAGCGCAGGTCCATCGGCACGTAGGCGCAGCCCGCCTTGAGCACCCCGAGCAGGGTCACCACGAGGTCGGCGTCGCGTTCCAGGGCCACGCCGACCATGGAGCCGGGGGCGACACCGAGGGCGCGGAGCCCTGCGGCCGTGCGTTCGGCGCGGGCGTCGAGCTCGGCGTAGGTCAGGCTGGTGTCCTTCGCCGTGACGGCGACGGCGTCGGGCCGGGCGCGCGCCACCTCGGCGAACAGGCCGTCCACGGTCCGGCCGGTGGCCCCGGGCCTCCCGGTGGCGGGCGAGGAACCGAGGCGCAGCACGTGCGCTGTCTCCTGCGGCGTCAGCAGTTCGACGGTGTCCAGGGCGTCGTCGGGCCGGTCGGCCAACTGCGCGGCGACGTGCGCGACATGGGCGGCGAACCGCTCGGCGACGCAGGCGGCCAGGTGCCCGTGGTCGTGGTACAGGGTCGCGGTGGCGGTGCCGTCGGGACGGCGGGTGACGTGCAGCAGTCCGGGGAACACCGGCGCGAGGTACGGCACGTGCCGCTGCCCCGGGCGGGCGTCCTCGACCAGGACGCCGATGCCGGACAGCTGGTGCGGTGCGCCGGCCGGCCCGGCCGCCCGCTCCCGCCACGCCCCGACGTGGTCCGCGGCGCTCAGCGTCTCGTCGACCTGCTCGCCGGCGCCGTAGCGGGCCAGGACCAGCGCGACGGCCGCGAGGAGCAGCGCCTCGTCGGCGGGGACCCGGCCGTCGAACGGCACGGGCACCTCGCCGGCGCGTCCGGCCGAGGCCGGGTCGCCCAGGCCCCACTCCGGGGCCGGGGTTCCGGCCGGTGCCGGACCGTCGGCGCTCCCGGCCCCGGTGCGGTCGGCCAGCACGAGCGGGTCGGGCGTGCCGAAGGCGAGGTCGTGGCGGGCCACCAGCACCAGGTCGGCGTCGCCGTCGCGGTGCCGCAGCAGCACGGCACGCAGCGCCGGTCCGCCCGCCCGCAGCGGGCGGGCCGCCTCCCGGGCGGTCCGCGCGCGGGCGGCGGCCGGGTCGTCCGCGTCCGGCGGCGCGGGCTCCTCCCACAGCCGCAGCCCGGCCAGCTCCGGCCGGCTCTCCGGAACGCCCGCGCGCAGGCGCCGCTCCAGTTCGGCGGCATCGACAGGGCCCGGCATCCGGACCACCAGGCTGTGGCAGGACGCGGCCTGAGTTCGGGACATGGTCGGACTCCTGGGGTACGAGACGGAAGGGCGGTGGGCGGAGGAGAGCCGGGGCGGGCGGGCAGGGGGTCAGCGGGCGCTGAAGCCGCCGTCGACGGTGAGGGTGGTTCCGGTGACCTGGCGGGAGTCGTCGCCGGCCAGCCAGAGGGCCGCCCCGGCGATGTCCCGCGGCTCGATCAGCGCGTTCATCGGCTGCGACTGGACGAAGATCTCCTCGTGTTCGTCGACGTCCACGTCGAGGGAGCGGGCGATCTCCGCGAGCATCCGGCCCTCGTGCAGCGGATCGTCCCGTACGGAGCCGGGGCACAGCGCGTTGACCCGGACCCGGAACGGGGCGTAGTCGAGGGCGGCGGCCTTGGTCAGGCCGATCAGGCCGTGCTTGGCGGCGACGTAACCGGCGAAGTGGCGGTAGCCGACGAGCCCGGCGGTGGAGGCGACGTTGACGACACTGCCGGAGCGCTGCTCGATCATGGCCGGTACCAGGGCCTTGGTCATCCGCCAGGCGCCGGTGAGGTCGATGCCGACCATCAGCTCCCACTCGTCCTCGGCGATCTCGTGCACGGCCTTGCCCGAGGGGGCGGCGATACCCGCGTTGTTGAGCAGCACGTCCACGGTGCCGAAGCGGTCCAGGGCGTGGGCGGCGACCTCGTCGACGGCCGTGTGGTCGCGGACGTCGGCGGCGGCGGTGACCACGGCGGCGCCCTGCGCGCGGCACAGCTCGGCGGTGTGCTCCAGCTGGCTGCCGCTGCCCAGCGGATAGGGCACGCCGGGCAGGTCCCCGGCCACGTCGACGAGGACCAGGTCGGCTCCTTCGGCGGCGAACCGTACGGCGCAGGAGCGGCCGAGACCGCGGGCGGCGCCGGTGACCACGGCGACCTTGCCCGTCAGCTGCCCGGTGCCGGTGGCGGTGCCCGTGCCCGGGTGTGTCGCGGTGCTCATGACCGCGGGCCCGCGAGGGCTTCGGCGACCGCGCCGAGAAGGGGCAGCGGCGACTCGGTGAGGTACATGTGGCCACCGGGCAGTTCGGTCACGCGGAAGGCCGCACCGGTGGTCTCACGCCACTCCTCGGCCTGCGCCCGGGTGACCAGGGTGTCGTCCGCGCCGCGCAGCGAGGTGACGGGCACGCGCAGGGGCTCGGCGGAGTCCGGTCCCTTGTAGTTCTCGTGCATCTCGACGTCCGCGCGCAGCAACGGCAGCAGCAGCTCGCGCATGTCGGGGTCGGCGAGGGCGTCGTGCTCGTACCCGGCGAACTCCTGGACGCGGGCGAGGAACTCGTCGTCGTCGAGGCCGGTGGCGTGCCGGCTGCGGCCGGTCCAGGGCCCGGGCGAGCCGCTGACGAAGAGGTGGGTCAGGTCGACGTCGGCGGACTGCTGCAGGCGCCGGGCGAGTTCGAAGGCGAGGACCGCGCCTAGGCTGTGCCCGAACAGCGCGACCGGTCCGCCGCCGGCCTGCTCGGCGGCCGTCCGGCTGAGGGCGTCGGCGGCGTCGGCCACGTCGTGGAAGGGCTCCTCGGTGAACAGTTCCTCTCGCCCGGGCAGTTGCAGCGGGACGATGCGCGGAGCACCGTCGGGGAGGTCTCTCCAGGCGCGGTAGAAACCGGCGCCGCCTCCCGCGAAGGGAAGGCACAACAGGGAGTGGGTCATCAGCGGCATCGCTTTCTGGGGAAAACGGCTTCCCGTCACCGGCCGGACGGCTTCCGTCACGGGCCGGACGGCTTCCGTCACGGGCCGGACGGCGTCACGGCCGGGCGCGGCCCGTCGCCGCCCCTGCCGGGCAGCGGCTCGGCTGCCACGCTGTCATCGGCGGGCGGCCGGGGCAACGGGCGTTGCAGATAGCTGCCACGCCCGCCGCCCCGTCCGGCACGGGGCGGTCAGGCGGCGTCCATCGCGTCGGCGAGCGACTTGGGCCGCATGTCGGTCCAGTGCTCCTCGACGTAGGCGAGGGCGTCCTGCCGGTCCGTCTCGCCGTGCACGACGGTCCAGCCGGCCGGGACCTCGGCGAAGGCCGGCCACAGGGAGTGCTGGTTCTCGGCGTTGACGAGCACCAGGTAGCGGGCGTCGTCGTTCTCGAAGGGGTTGGTGGCCATGGTCGTTCGGTTCCTTTCGTGAGGGTGTGCCGGACGGCGGTGGGGGCGCCGGTCACTTGGCGCGGGCGCGGAGCTGCTCGACGAAGTCGGGCAACCGGTCCACGCCCCAGTACTTGTCGAACCCGGAGATGAAGAAGGGCACGCCGAAGACGCCGTCGCGGTGCAGGGAGTCCAGTGCGGCCAGCCCGTGCTCCCGGATCTCCGGGTCCTGGTGGGCCAGGGCGAGCACCTCAGGATCGACGCCGAGGGCACGGCCGATGCGGCGCACCGTGCCGGGGTCGGAGATGTCCTCGCCGAGCTCCCAGCGCGCCCGGTAGGTCTCGGCGATGAACGCGCGTCCGGCGCCGAGGCGTTCGGCGGCGAGATAGGCGAGGTGCGCGACCTCCCAGCGCGGTGCGGGGTCCACCGGCCAGACCATCTCCAGGCCGCGCGCACGAGCGAGGCGGCGCACGTCCTGGAGGATGTACAGGTGCTTCTCCTTCGACATGGGGACGTACGGCAGTTTGACGTTGCCGCGCTCCAGTTCGTCCAGGGCCGGCTGGTCGGGCTCCCAGAACGGCAGCCACTCGATGCGGTCGGCGACGTCCGGGTAGTGGTCGAGCAGGTCCCGGTAGGCCATCCAGGAGTAGGGGCTGCGGAAGGAGAAGTACCAGCGCGGTCCGCGTCGTGCCATCACCGCCTCCAACTGTCATGAGAACAAGGGTGGTTCGAGGGATCCGGGGGTCCGGGTTCCGGGCTCAGATGGTGATGCCGCCGTCGATCTGCAGCACGGCGCCGGTGATGTAGGCGGCCCGGTCCGAGACCAGGTAGGCGACCAGGTCGGCGACCTCCTCGGCGGTGCCCATGCGGCGCAGCGGAATCGCGGCGAGGGCTTCCTTGCGGGCCTGGTCGTTCATCTCGGCGACCATGTCGGTGTCGATGAAGCCGGGGGCGACCGCGTTGACCCGGATGCCCGCGCGTCCGGTCTCCTTGGCCAGGGCCCGGGAGAAACCGATGATCCCGGCCTTCGAGGCGGAGTAGTTGCTCTGGGTGGCGTGGCCGTACACCCCGGCGACGGAGGAGATGTTCACGACGGCGCCGCGGCGGCGCTTCATCATGCCGAAGACCGCGGCACGGCACACGTGGTAGACACCGTCCAGGTTGGTGTCCATCACCTGTCGCCACTGCTCGTCCGCCATGAGGACGAGCGGGTTGTCGCGGGTGATGCCGGCGGCGGTGACGACGGCGTCGAGGTCACCCAGGTCCGCTTCGGCCGCCTCGACCCACGCGCGCACCGCGGCGGCGTCGGCGACGTCCACGCGGGTGCCGGCGATCCGCACGCCGTGCTCCTCGCCCTCCTTCTCCAGGGTGCGGGCCGCGGCGTCGTCCGAGCGGTAGCAGAAGGCGACGTCGAAGCCGTCGCGGGCCAGCGCCCGGACGGTGGCCCGTCCGATGCCGCGCGACCCGCCGGTGACGAGCGCCACCCGGTTGGTGCTGTCGGTCATGGATGTCTCTTTCGTGAGTGCGTGTCAGACGCCGTCGGGGCGCAGGGCGGAGGCGGGGCGGAAGGCCATGACGATGCGTTCCACGGTCATCACCGGCTCGCCCGCGGAGCGGCACTCGCCCTCGAACAGCACGGTGTCGTCGATCCTGCGGTCCAGCCGGACGCGGTGTTCCAGGACCTCGCCGGGCAGCACCGGACGGTGGAGGGCGACACCGGTCATCCCGCCGAAGAGCATCACCTGCCCCCGCAGCACGTCCGGGTTGGGCTCGTCCCAGGTGGCGAGGACACCGGCGGCCTGGCACCAGGACTCCACCAGGAGGGCGGGCGGGTAGGCGAAGTCCTCGTCGGGGGTGTCGGGGCCGAGTTTCTCGTACCAGGGCTCGTTGCAGGTGACCGCCTTCAGGGCGACCAGCCGCTCGCCGGGGACGACGTCGACGAGCCGGTCCACCAGCAGCATCGGGAAGCGGTGCGGCAGCCGGGCCCGGATCTCACGCTGACCGGTCATGCCGCCGCCTCCGGGGCCGGCGGGCGGGCGTAGCGCAGCCGGACGCTCGCGGCCGGTCCGCGCGGGGTGCTGAGCCTGGCCCGGCACTGCCAGTCGCCGTCCGCGGTCCGCTTCCACGTCATCGCGATGTCCACCTGGTCGCCGGGGAAGACGGGCCCGGTGAACCGGGTCGACTCCACGGCGGCCAGCGCGGTGCCCCGGGCGCCGTCCGGCGCGGTGGCGAGGGCGCCCTGGTGGGTGCACTCCACGAGGCAGACGCCGGGGAAGATCGGGAAGCCCGGGTAGTGGCCGGGCAGCACGGTCTCGGCGGCGTCCACCGTGAAGCGGGCCGCGGTGGCGGACTCCCCGTCGCCGGGCAGCACCTCCACGGCCCCCGCGAGCGGACTGGCGCCGGTCATCAGGCCACCCGCGCCGTGTCGAGCTTGCCGAGCAGCAGCTCGTAGGCGCTCTCCAGGGTGACGATCCGCTTCAGGTCCGACTCCGGCAGTTTGATGCCGTACTTCTTCTCCAGGATCACGACGACCTCGAGGGCCATCAGGGAGTCGACCTCCAGGTCGTCGACGA
The DNA here is from genome assembly GCF_053598395.1 of Streptomyces sp. NPDC001135. Classification (NCBI taxonomy): domain Bacteria; kingdom Bacillati; phylum Actinomycetota; class Actinomycetes; order Kitasatosporales; family Streptomycetaceae; genus Streptomyces; species Streptomyces sp. NPDC001135. The sequence goes on from NZ_JBSFKD010000006.1 coordinate 13,380, forward strand.
ACCGGGCGTCGTCGGTCACCTCGGTCACGTCGACGTCGAGCACCTGCGCCACGAGGGCGCGCAGTTCTTCCTTGTCCAGCACGGTCGGGTCCTTTCCGGAACTTCGGGAGGCGGGCGGGTACGGGGTTCAGCGCAGCCGGAGCAGGGCGCAGCCGACGCTGCCGGTGCGGTCCACGGAGGTGATCACACCGATGCGGCCGGCCGCCTGCTCCGGCCGGTCCGCGGCGTACGAGAGGAGGGCGGCGGCCTGGAAGGCGGCGGCCGCGGCGCCCGTGTCGCCGATCAGCGGGGCGGGCGTCAGATCGGCGGGGTCCGCGGCGCCGAGCACCTCGCGCACCGCCTCGGTCTCCGCGCCACCCGCGCGGCCGGGCGCGCCGGAGCGGGCGACGGCCGCCACGTCGGCGGGTGTGGTCCCGGCCCGGCGCAGCGCCGCGCGCAGGCAGCTCACCAGGGCCGGGCGCGGGTCGGTGCCGTCGAGGACGACGCCGAGCTCGACGGAGAGGATCTCGGCGAGCACGGGCTGCCCGGCGTCCTCGGGCGCCCGCGGTTCCACCAGGAGCATCGCGCAGCCCTCGCCGAGCGGCGGGGCCGTCCCGTCGGCGCTGTCGCCGCAGTGGTGCTCCAGCCAGGCACGGGCCTGCGAGAACTCCTCGGCGGCCCCGCACAGCACGGTGCGGGCCCGTCCCGAACCCAGCAGCCGGCGTGCGTAGTTGAGGGCGTGCAGGCCCGCTGTACGACCGCCGGCGATGGTCGCGTTGGGGCCCTTGAGCCGGTACCAGATGGCGCTCTGCCCCGCGGCGCAGTTCATCACGGTGTTGGGGAAGCGTGCCGGGTCGACGAAGAAGGGCTGCTCACCGGTGAGCGAGTCGCGGGTGAAGTCCATCATCGACTGGGCGCTGCCGGTCGTGGTGCCGAGGGTGAACGCGGCCCCCTCGCCGGTGCCCACGGCCCGGTTGCGCTCGGCGTCGTCGAGGAGTGCCCCGGCGGCGGTGACCGCGAGACCGGTGACCCGGTCCATGGAGCGGGTGCCCTTCTTGCCGAGCACCTGGCGGACGTCGAAGGAGGGCACGACGCAGCCGACGCCGTCGGGAGTGGTGCCGTGTTCGGGTCCGAGGCCGGTGACGGTGGAGCGCCGCTCGCGCAGACCCGCGGCGTACGCGTCCCTGCCGATGCCGTACGGCGACACGGCCGACCATGCGGTGATCACCGGGTGGCCGGTGTCCGTGACGAGGGTGGTCATGACCGTCACGTGGTCCTTTCCGTCGGAAACTCTCAAGGGGTCGGAAGGTGGGGGAGGAGGACAGGGAGGGGCGGGGGCGGGTCAGAGGAAGAAGACCATCCGGTACTCCTGCCAGCGGGCCGCCACCTCTCCGTCCCGGGCGAGCCGGATGCCTGGCAGGGGCGGGCGGGGCGAGCCGAGCGCCGCGAGGGCGGGCTCCTCGACCCAGACGCCGACGCCCGCCCCGAGCAGCGAGCGCAGCCCCGCGCGGGGGTCGGTGAGGGTGTCGAGGGTGCGTGCGCCGATGCGCAGGGCCGGGGGCGGCGGTGCGTCGAGCGCGTAGCCGACGGCCGTGCCGCGCAGCAGGATGTCCAGGCCGCCGAGCTGGCGGTGCAGTTCGGTGGCGAGGTACAGCTCGTCGAAGAACTGCTTGTCCAGGGCGCCCCGGAAGCCGCGTTCCACGATCGCCAGCACCCGTTGCCGGCCGCCGGGCCGCTCGGTCATCAGATCACTCCGATCAGCAGCGTCTTGTCGGCGGCGGCGACGTTCGCGGCGTACCCGGCCGGCGGGCGGAGCACCACCTGGGGCAGGTGCTCCGTCACGCCCCGGTCGTCGCTGCAGAACCGGCAGCCGTACCAGTGCAGCCGGCCCGGGAAGGCGTCCAGCAGCTCCTCGGCCAGCCCGGGCAGGGACGGGTAGTCCCGGTTCCACTCGGCGAGGTTGCGCGGCTTGTCCGGGCCCTGCCCCCGCTGCGTCAGCAAGGTGGCGTACCCGCACGTCCAGACCTGGACGGCGGCGCCGCGCTCCAGCAGCGCCTGGGTGAGCCGCAGCGCGCTGGTGACCTGGTCACCGGCGTGCGGTGCGCCCATGAGCGTGAGCAGCACATCGGTGTGCGGAATCTGCCTGGCCACTCAGTGCCACACCACCCGGACCGCCGGGTCGAGGATCCAGCCCGCCACCACGTCCATGCCGACGACGCGCAGCTCGGGCCTGAGACCGGCGGTGTCCAGCCCGTGCTGGGCGAGGGAGAAGCTGTCCGCCGCGAGCACCCCGCCCTCCTTCTGGAACCGGTCCAGGTCGGCGTCGCTGCCCGGCACCGCGAGCACCACGCCGTCCTGGACGAGGAAGAGCAGGGCGGACTGCCCGGTGATCACCTGGGTGACCGCGTCGCGCCGGAATCCGGTGTCCGCGGCCGTGCCGCTCTGGCTCTCGATGAGCAGCAGCCGCGGAGCGCTGCTCTCCCAGTCGGTGCCGTGTAGCGCCTGCTCCGTCACGCCTGCGGCGCCTTGCCGTTCGGGGCGGACCCGTGCAGGGCGTCGAGGACGTGCTGGTCGAAGTTCACCAGCTTCCAGTCCCTGCGGTTCTCGATCAGGGCGTAGCCGTGCACGATCCGCCCGGTGGCGGTCTTGACCAGCTTGCCGTCGCGCAGCACGTACCAGTCCATGCGGGAGGTGTACGTGAAGTCCTTGAAGACCTCCTCCACCGTGTACACGGTGTACAGGTCCTCCTCCATCAGGGCCTCGTCCAGGATGCGGATGTCGGAGCGGGGCACGACGGGGATCCAGCGGCGGTCGTCGAGCAGGGTCTTGATGGAGATGCCGCGGTCGGCGACGAAGCGGTCCTTGCCCTCCTCCATCAGCCTCAGGTAGCCGGACATCTGGATGCGCTCGGTGAAGTGGCAGTAGGGGTAGGGGATGTTCCACTTCCAGGCGTAGGCGTTCTGCCCGGCGGTCAGCGCGGCGAGGATCTCCTCCTCGGCCGGGGCCGCGGTGCCCGGCTCGCGCTCCAGGTCGTCGCCGAGTCGGGAGACGGCGAACCGGGCGAGCTGCTCGGGCACCTCGCCGGCCGCCTCCAGGTAGGTGTCCATCCGCAGCGAGACACGGACCTTGGAGGTGACGGCCTTGTGGATCTCGCCGCCGCGCTCGAACTGGACGGTCACCTTGAAGCCGAGGGTGGTGTCGTCGTCCTTGGTCCAGGGCACGACCTGCGCCTCGGCGACGTCGTCCATGTGGAAGGCGTGCAGGATGCGGGTGTCGAGGGAGACCAGGTCCAGGCCGAGGCCGTGCTCCTCGTACAGCGCGCGCGCCGGCAGCCCGGCCTGCCGGAAGTGGTCCAGGACGGCTTCCTCGACCAGGTAGTTGACGTGCTTGAAGCCGATCCAGGTGCAGATGTTGGAGCCCTCGTAGCGGGGGCGCACCTGCGTGCTGGTGGCGGTGGTGAGCAGTGCCTTGACGGCGGTGTCCGTGACGAGGGTCATCGCTGGGGCTCCAGGGCGTGGACGGGGGCGGCTCCCGCGTGCGGGGAGAGGCCCAGGGTCGAGTTGACGAAGCTGCTCACCTCGGCGGCGAAGTCCTCGGCCGCCTCGAGCATCGGGAAGTGTCCGCAGCCGGGCAGGATGCGGGCGGTGGCGTCGGGCAGGGCCCGGGCGAGCGTCAGGCTCTCCTCGGGACGGGCGGCGAAGTCGGTCTCGCCGCCCAGGACCAGGGTGGGGACGGTGATGCGACCGGTGTCCAGCGCGGGGGTGCGCAGGTAGAGGTCGAAGAACCGCAGCCAGCCGTGCGGGCCGACCCGGTCGCGCACCCGTACGCCCATGGCCTGCTGGACGTCGGCGGGGAGCCGGCCGTCCGAATGGACGCGGATCCCCTCCTCCATGATCAGATGGAAGTCGTTGAGGTAGTAGGTGATGGTGTTCCAGTCGAAGTCCTCGGCGGCGGCCCGGTAGAAGGGCGAGACCAGGACGAGGGCGCGGATGCCGAAGCGGCGCAGGGCGTCGACGCCGCCCCGCTGCGTCTGGTCGAGCAGGTCCAGCAGGACGTTGGCCGCCATGGAGTGGGCGACCACCACCTCGGCGCCGCCGGGCACGCCCGTCAGGGCGTGGGCGAGCCGGCCGCGCAGGTTGGGCTGCTCGCCCCAGTCGGCGATGGTCTCGGTGCGCCAGGGCAGCCGGGCGGTCCACAGCCGCAACCCGTCCGGCAGCAGCGGCAGGGTGCGCTCCCAGACGGTGTCGTTGGCGGCCAGGCCGTGCAGCAGCAGGACGCGGGGGCCGTTGCCGTCGGTGCGCTGTTCGAGGGAGACGGGTCGCAGGTCGATGTGAGTGTTCACCGGGATCTTCTCCTCGCGGTTCCTCGCGGTTCCCCGCTGTGTCAGGCCGCTTCGGCCGCTTCGGGCGCGAGCAGCAGCAGGCCCGCCCCGGCGTCGTGGCCGGCGCCGCCGGCCACGGCCCGCACCGGCTCGCGGTGGCCCGCGTCGAACCGGCCGACGGCGGCGGCCACCTGCAGCACCCCGTACGCCCCGGAGGCGCTGCCGAGGTGGGCCGGCGGTTCCCAGCCGGCCGGCTGCCGTGCCTCGTCGGCCGCCCTGCGGTAGGGGCCGAGCACGGCGCGGACGGTGGCGGAGCGCCGGTCGGCGGCCGGGCGGGCCTCCAGGACGAGGGCGGCTCCGCCGTCGACGGCGCGGCGACCGCCCAGCAGACGGCGTACGACCTCGTTGTCGGGTTCGACGCCGAGCACCAGGAACCGCTCGGCCCGGCCGGCGGTGATCATGGTGGCCGCCCAGTGCACGGCGTCCAGGCCGGACGTCTCGCCGTTGCACACCATCAGGTTGGGGCCGCGCAGCCCGTAGCGGATGGCCGCCGAGGAGGCGATGACGTTGCTGGAGGCGTTCGGCAGGTCCATCGGGCTGGTGGCGGTGACGGTCTCCTCGCGGATGGTGTCGAGGGCCCGGGCCACCGTGTCCAGGTTGCCGAAGTTGGAGCTGGCGACGATGCCGGTGGTCTCGGCGGGCACCGTCAGGCCGTCCTCGCCGAGCAGTCCGGCGTCCCGCAGGGCGGCGGCGGTCAGGGCGTAGCCGAGCTGGGTGGCCCGGTCCTTGTAGCGCAGTCCCTTGCGGCCGACGTGGTCGGCCGGTTCGACGGGGGTGCCGCCGGGGGCCGGTCCGTCGACCAGGGCCCGTACGTTGTCGGCGCCGGGCAGCAGTACGGCGGCGCCGGAGACCACCACGGTCGTCGGGGGGGTCGCGAGAGTCATCGGGTCCCCTCCACAAGGGCCACGGCGTTGATGCCGCCGAATCCGAAGGCGTTGAGCTGGGCCACGTTCAGTTCGCGGCCGGTGGCGGCCTCGCCGGTGACGAAGCGGAACGACGCGGCCTCGTCGACCGGGTCGTCCAGGCCCACCGTCGGGGGCACTCGGCCCTCCTGCAGGGCGCGGACACCGACGATCAGGTTGAGCAGGCCGGAGGCGCCCGAGGTGTGGCCGGTCATGGACTTCACGGCGGTCATCAGCGGCGCCGCGGCGTCCTCGCCGAGCACGTCCCGCAGGGCGGTGGCCTCCGCCTCGTCGTTGAGCAGGGTGCCGGTGCCGTGCAGCATCACCAGGTCGATGTCGGACGGCTTGACGCCGGCGATCCGGTGGGCGGTGCGCATGGCCTGGGCGATGCCGTCCGGGGACGGCGCGGTGACGTGGTAGGCGTCGCAGTTGACGGCGACACCGCGCAGCCGTCCGTGGACCCGGCGGGTGCCGTCGTCGGTGCGGCGCAGGACGACGGCGGCGGCGCCGTCACCCATGAGCACACCGGTGCGGTTGCGGTCGAAGGGCCGCACCCGGTCCGGGGGCTCGGGGTGGACGCGCTCCAGCAGCCCGTACATGGACTCGGTCAGCACGTCGACGCCGGCGACGATCACCGTGTCGGGGGCGCCCTCGCCGTCCTGGTCGAGCAGGTCGGAGGCGAGCGCGAGCGCGTACAGCGAGGCGGAGCAGGCGTTGGAGAAGGTGTGGGTGACGTCGGCGTTGAAGCGTTCGCGCAGTCCGGTGCCGAAGTGCAGTCCCGAGTCGGCGAACGGGGAGCCGTCGCGCCACCACAGCTCCAGCGAGCGCAGCTCCCGCAGGCCGGTGCCGACCAGTACGGGAATACCGCTGAGGTCCTCGCCGAGGCCGGCGTCGGCGGCGGCCTGGCCGACCGCGTCCAGCAGCAGCCGGGTCGCACGGCCGGGTATGTCCTCGCCGGTCACGGGCCGGTCGTCGATCTCGTAGGCGTGCTGGGCGCGGAATCTGCTGCGGTCGAAGCCGCGCAGTTCGGCGCGACCGCTGGTGCCGCGGCACAGCGCGTCGAAGAGCGCGTCGACACCATGGCCGGTGGCGGCGACCGCGCCCATGCCGACGATGGGACGGTTCGTCATGACGCCTCCCTGAGCGCGTCGGTCGGGTGGCCGGTGCCGGCCGTGTCGGTGTCGTACCGGCCGAGGAGGACCGCCGCGTTGTTGCCGCCGAACGCCAGGCCGTTGTTCTGGACGATCCGCAGGTCGGCCGCCACCGCGTGGTTGGGCACGCAGTCGACGTCGCACTCGGGGTCGGTGGTGACGTGGTTGATGGTGGGCGGGATGAAGCGGTTCTTGATGGCCAGGGCGCAGCCGATGGCGCCGAGCGCGCTGGCCGCGCCCATGGTGTGGCCGAGCATGGACTTCATGGAGACGGTGCGGGGCGGGGTGTCCCCGAACACCTGGCGGATGGCGCCCGCCTCGGTGATGTCGTTGGCCTTGGTGCCGGTGCCGTGGGCCGAGATGAGGTCCACCTCGTGCGGGGCGACGCCCGCGTTGTCCAGGGCGAGCCGCATGAGCCCGGCGACGCTGTCCTGGTCGGGTGCCACCTGGTGGTGGGCGTCGCAGTTGAGGCCGTAGCCGAGCACCTCGGCGTAGATGGTGGCGCCGCGCTCCAGGGCGGTCTCGAGCCGCTCCAGCACCAGGACGCCGGCGCCCTCTCCGGTCAGGATGCCCTTGCGGTCGACGTCGAAGGGCTGGCAGCGGTCCGGGGCGATGGTGCCGAGCCGGTAGAAGCCGGTGAAGGTCTTGCGGCACATGGCGTCGGCGCCGCCGCAGAAGGCGAAGTCCGCCTCGCCGGAGCTGACGGCGTCGAAGCCGTAGCCGATGGCGTAGTTCCCCGCCGAGCAGGCGGTGGGGATGGTGAGCGCCTCCACGTCGCTCAGGCCCAGTTCCTGGGCAATGGCCACCGACAGCCGCCCGGCCGGCACCCGCCGGGCGGCCGCGGGGTCGAACGTGCCTGTGCCGTGGGCGAGTTCCCGCTCGACCAGCTGGTCGAGGTCGTAGCTCTCGCCGTCGGTGGTGCCGATGGAGATCAGCCCGCGCCGGGCGCGCAGCCAGGCCAGGTCGAGACCGGAGTCCTCAAGGGCCATCCGGGCAGCCGCCGCCGAGAACTGCGCGGCCCGGCCGAGCTGTTCCACGTCGAGCGTGCTGATCCAGTCCCGCGGGTCGAATTCCGTGATCTCGCACCCGTTCGCGTGGGTGAAGCCCTCGGTGTCGAACACCGTGATGGGCCGGGCACCGCTGCGGCCCTCACGGAGTCCCTGGAGGAACTCCTTCGCGCCGAGTCCGATGCTGGAGACCACCCCGAGTCCGGTGAGGACCACCCGGTGCCGCTCCGGCCGTCTCCGGCCGGGGCCGCTCACTGCCGTCGTCATGCCAACCTCCCAGTCCGCGTGCGCGGTTCGACTACCAGCCGGCCGGCTCCGCGACGACCTCGTAGACGCCCTTGAGGTTCACCATGCGGGGCAGTTCGCTCTGGTTGATGACGACACCGAACTCCTTCTCCAATGCGGCGAGAATCTCGATGGCGCGCAGCGAGTCGGCGTTGTGCTCCTCCTTGAAGAGGCTGGTCTCGGTGACCTCGTCCTCCTCGATCTCGAGAATGTCGCAGACGATTTCCTTGATGGTTTCCAGACGCTCGTCGCGCGTGGCAGTGGTCACGCTCTTACCCCTTTTTCGAATGAGCCGCAGAATGAATGTGCGGCGTATTTTTGATCGGCATGGGAATGGTGCGGGCGGAGCCGGTGCCCGCACAATGGCGGCTGCAACAAGCTGCCAGTGCGGTACTGGAATTCAGGCGGAGTCCGGCTCGTTCGGGCGGACGTCCGCGCGCAGGCGCAGCAAGGCGTCGGTGAGGCCGGCCACCGCGTCGAACATGGCGTTGCCGAGGCGGCGCGTGGGCGCCTCGGGCATGCGCGCGGCGGGCCCGGTCAGGGCGAGCGCGGCGGCGATCCGGCCGTCCGGGGTGCACACCGGTACGGCGTAGGAGACGCTGCCGGGCGGTACGGCGTCGGGTCCGTAGGCCCAGCCGCGGCGGCGTACGACGGTGAGCTGGGCGGCGGTGAACCGGGCGGAGGTCAGCGCCTGGTACAGCTCGTCGGGTTCCGCCCAGGCGAGCAGGACCTGGGCGATCGGTCCGGCGGAGGCCGGCCGGACGGCACCGACGGGCACCGGCCCGGTCCGGCCGGGCGGTCCGGAACAGGCGGCGACGCAGATCTGCAGCCCCTCGCGGCGGCGGTGGAGCCGGGCGTCCAGACCGGTTCTGGTGTGCAGTTCGGCGAGGATCGGTCCGGCGGCGCCGGCCAGCCGGTCGTGGTGCACACCGATGGCGGTGGCGTCGAGGCGGGGGCCGAGCACCCAGCGGCCGTGCCGGTCGCGGGTGAGCAGTCCGAGCCGCTCCAGAGCGATGGCGAGGCGGTGCACGGTCGCCTTGGTCAGGCCGCTGAAGGTGATCAGGTCGCCGAGGGTGGCCGGCCCGCCCTCGACGATGTCCAGCAGGATCGCCGCCTTGTCGAGCACACCGATCCCGCTGGTCTGCCGGGGCCGGGTGGCGGTGCCGCTCACCATCGCGGTGCCAGCCGTGCGCGGAGGTCCGCGACGAGGGCGTCGCGCTGGGCCGTCAGGTAGAAGTGGCCGCCGGGCAGCTCGGTCAGGTCGAAGCCCTTCGGCGCCACGTCGGCCCAGCCGGCCATCTCGTCGGCGGTGATGTCCGGGTCACCGGAGCCGAGGTAGCCGGCCACCGGGCAGTCCAGGGGGATGCCGGGTCGGGCGGTGTAGCGGGCGACCGCGGCGAAGTCGGCGCGGAGCGCGGGGAGCACCAGCTCGCGCAGGTCCGGGTCGTCGAGCAGCGCGGCGTCGGTGCCGCCCAGGCGCCGGACCTCGGCGACGAGCGCGGTGTCGTCGGCGAGGGCGGCGGTGCGCGGGGTCAGCAGGTGCGGGGGTTTGCGGCAGGAGACCATCAGCAGCGCCGGGGTCACCCGGTGGCGGGCCTGGAGCCGCAGCGCGAGTTCGTAGCCGACGGACGCGCCCATGCTGTGGCCGAAGACGGCCAGCGGGGCGTCCAGCAGGGGCCGCAGCTCGTCGGCGAGGGCGTCGGCGAGTTCCTCGACGGTGTCGCAGGGGTCCTCGGCGATGCGTTCCTGACGGCCCGGGTAGCGGGCGGCGAGGACCTCCACGTCGTCACCGAAGGCGCGCCCCCAGTCGTGGAAGAAGCCGGCCGAGCCGCCGGCGTGCGGCAGGCACAGCAGCCGCAGCCGGGGCGGTGCGGCGGTGGCGTGCCTGCGCAGCCAGATGCTTTCGGTGCCAAGTGCCATGGCGGGTGGGTCTCCTTGCGGCGTGGAAGTGGTCAGTCCAGGGCGCCCGGCGTGTCCAGCGACACGACGTCGGTGTCCGGGGTGATCCGGCGGACCAGCCCGGCCAGCGTGCGGCCGGGACCGAGTTCGACGAGGCGGGCGCAGCCGAGCGGGCCGACGAGGGTGTGCACGCTCTGCTGCCACAGCACAGGGGAGGTGAGCTGGCGCGTGCCGAGGTCGGTCCAGTCGTCGTCGGCGGTGTGGGCCTCGGCGTCCACGTTGGCCACGACCGGCAGGTGGGCCGGGGCGAAGACGGTGTTCTTCAGGGCGGTGCGCAGGGTGTCGGCGGCGGGCGCCATGTACGGGCTGTGGAAGGCGCCGCCGACCTGGAGCCGGATCAGCTTGGCGCCGATGGAGGGCGCCTCGGCGGCGATGCGGTCGACGGCGTCGGCGGCGCCGGAGACCACGGTCTGGCCCGGGGCGTTGACATTGGCGAGCCAGATCTCGAAGCCGTCCGCGCGCACCTGCTCGGTCAGGGCGGCCACCTGCTCCAGCGGCGCGGCGACGAGGACGCCCATGGTGCCCTCGTGGGCCTCGGCGGCCTCGCGCATGGCCCGGCCCCGGGCGGCGACCAGCGTGGCCGCCGCGGGCACGGTGAGCGCGCCGGCGGCGACGAGCGCGGCGTACTCGCCCAGGCTGTGGCCCGCGCAGGCGATCACCGGGCCGCCGAGCGCGTCGCGGCGCACCGCCTCGGCGTGGGCGATCACCGACAGGCTGAACACGGCGAGCTGGGCCAGGTCGGTGCGGCGCAGCCGCTCGCCCGGGGTGTGCAGCAGAAGTTCGGCGACGTCCTCTCCGGTGACCTCGGAGATGTCCCGGGTGAGTTCCCAGGACGGGGTCTCCCGCCAGGGTTCGCCCATGGCCTCTTTCTGTGTTCCCTGCCCCGGAAAGATCAGGGCGATAGGCATACGACTCATGGACCCGCCTTCCGCGTGAATGCACCGGGAGGGCGGGGACCCGTACGGGAATGGTCAGCGCACGGGTCCCCGCACACCGGCGGACCGGAAACGGGGGATTCTCGGGTGCCGCCGGGGAAGGAATTCAGGAAAGCCCCGCGAGGGGTGAATCCCTTTCTCGCGTCCCATACAACTGGCGGTGCGCGCCGGGCGGCAACAGAGGTTTCAGGAAGCTGCCAGCGACGAGGTCACGACCGGTGGCCGGGGCGGTCGGCGGGCGGTGCGGCCGGGGGCAGCAGGCCGAGCTCGGCGGCGCGCACCCCGGCCTGGAAGCGGGAGTTGGCGCCGAGGAGCGCCATGATCTCGGCGACATGGCGGCGGTAGGTGCGCACCGAGACGGCCAGGTCGCGGGCGGCCACCTCGTCGGTGACCCCGGCCCACAGGGCGGCGAGGATCTGGCGGGCGAGGGCGCCGCGGTCGCGGTTGCCGAAGACGATGCGCTCGCCGGCGGGCACGGCGTCGCGCCAGACGTTCTCGAACAGGGTGGCCAGGGTGTGCAGCAGCTCGGGCGCCCGGATGAGCGACGCCCGGCGGCCGACCGCGGACTCGGCGACGACGAGCGCGGTCGTGCCGTCGACCATGAGCGCCTGCAGTGGCGGCACCCGGGCTATCCGGATGGCCACGGGCCTTTCCTTGTCGAGCTGTTCGCGGACGAAGTCCTCGTCGACACGGGCGGGGCTGGTCAGCAGCCGGACCGTGACCGTGTCCGCCGCGTCGTAGATCAGCCGCCGTTCGGCTCCCTCGCCCCCGCCCGGCTCGTCCGTGGCCTCCGGCATCCGGGCGTGCACGATGTCGATGCTCCGTGTCGCCCCATGGATGAGTTCCCGCGCCTGGCGCAGCACCGCGTGGTAGCCGCCGTCGATCACGGTGATGCGTTCTTCCTGGACACTGCGGTCGCGGTGGATGGCCACCGTCGACTCGATCAGGGACTGCACCTGGAGGAGTGTCTGCTCCAGTTCGTCCTCGGCCCGGTCGGACACGTCGTACTCCCCGTTCCCCGTTCGTTCCCCGCCGGGCGTGCTGTCCTGCGAGTCCTGCGCCCTTCCCGTCGGCGGCCGGGCGGCGCGTGTCCACGGTGCGGTGAGCCGGCCTACTTCTCCCGCATCAGCCCCAGTTCGACCGCGCGCGCACCGGCCTGGAAGCGGGAGCTGGCGCCCAGTTCCCGCATGATCTCCGCGACGTGGCGGCGGTAGGTGCGCAGGGAGACGTTGAGTTCGCGGGCCGCGACGTCGTCGGTCTGGCCGGAGCGGAGCCGTTCCAGGATCCTGCGGCTGAGCTCGCTGTGCAGCCGCGGTCCGAGGGCGAGGTGGTCGTCGAGCCGGCGGCAGCGGGACCAGGTGCCGGCGAAGAGCAGTTCCAGGGCGCGCACGGCGGCGGTGTCGGTCACCAGGGTGGCCTGGGCCTCGCCGTCGTCGCCGGGCAGGGTGCGGACCAGGGCGCGGGCGCCGTCGACCACGACCGCGTCCCGCAGTTCGCCCTCCGAGCACCGTACTTCGAAGCGGCTGCCGCCCGCGGCGCTGAGCCGGGCCAGGGAGCAGTCCACGACCGCGGTGGCGCACAGCACCCGGACGTTCGGGCCGGGCCTGGCCGCGGTCAGCAGGGCCTTCACGGTGGCGCTGAACTCGTCGGGCGCGGTCAGCGCGACACACACCGTGTGGCGGGCCTCGCCGAGGAGCCGGGCGAGCGCCTCCCGCGGCACCGCGACGCTGGTGTGGGTGCCGTCGGATCCCCCGGGCCGGTGCTGCCGGTAGAGGGACACGGTGGATGCGATGAGCGCCCGCGCCTGCAGCAGTGTCTGCTCGACGTGGGCCGCGTGGTCCCCTGGGTCGGCCTCCCGCCCCAAGAGCGCCCCTGGTGAGTCGATGACGGCTCCGGTCACTGTTCCCCCTTGGTTACCCGAGACGTGGTCGTGCCTCACACGCACCGCTCGCCGTTGTCCGGCGAGCCCGTCTGCCCCCGCCAAGGTATGTGAATTCAAAAGTGTTCAATAGTGAACTTACTTGGCGGCGGGCGAGGTTGAGATTCGGCTGAGACACTAGTTCGTTTGCTCACAGCCAGTCAACAAGATCAAGCCTGTCCGCGTAATCGGAGATGCGCCTCTTCCTTTTCCGGCGGTCGGCGTTTTCTCCCGGCGGCGCTGACAGCAAACTGACACCCGTATCCCCGAAGTCGACGCTCCACTTCCGTTTGCGCCACGGTCCGCCACCGTCGTCCTCACGCGTTGTCGCACCGCTGTCCCCTTCCGGCCAACCCCTCTGTCTCGAACCGTGCTTGAGTCGTGCTCAAGCCTACGGTGACCGGGTGACAACAAGCCACCCGGGCATCGCTTTACGACCGCGCCGGGGCTGTCGACCGGTGGCGGGAAATGCAGGTCGGACAGCACGCCCGGCATGATCCACAAATCCCGGACGGAGAACCGGTATTTCGCACGACGTCCGAGGAAAAGGACAGCCGGCCGGTGAGACCGGCGCGGATATGTCACCCCCTTGGCACCAAACGTCCGTTCCTTCATGTTCTTCACGTTCCGGCCCGCGCGGTGTCCGCCGCGTCGTCCGGAGACAGGGAGAGATACGACGGTGAACCCCCCACTGCCCGCCCCGCGTTCCCTCGCCGACCTGCTGCTGACCGCGGCGGACCGGTATCCCGACTCGGGTGTCGGCTACTGTCTCGGCCCGGCCGGCGCACCCTTCCGGCACCAGTCGTACCCGGACCTGCTGGCCGAGTCGGCCCGCCTGCTGACCGCGCTGCGCGCCCGCGGGCTGCGGCCGGGTGACCGGGTCGTACCGGTCCTGGAGCGGCCGCAGGACTTCCTGCCGGTGTTCTGGGCGGCGGTCCTCGGCGGCTTCGTCCCGTGCCCCATGGCGCCGCTGCGCGGCGACCGGGAGCGCTGGGGCGCCCAGCTGGAGCACGTGAACACCCTGCTCGGCGGACCGCTCGTGGTCACCGGTGAGGCACTGGCCGCCGAACTGCCCCCCGTGGCCGGACTGTCGGTGGTCTCCCTGGAGGAGCTGCGGACCGCCGGGGGGACCGCCGCGGACGATGTCCACCACGCGGCGCCGGAGGACACCGCCGTGCTGGTCCTGACCTCCGGATCGACGGGCCACTCCAAGGCGGTCGTGCTCAGCCACGCCAACCTGCTGGCCTCCATGTCCGCCAAGAACGGCCACCACCGGCTCACCGCCCGGGACACCACCCTCAACTGGGTGTCCTTCGACCATGTGGCCGCCCTGCTGGAGTGCCATCTGCTGCCGCTGTCCACGGGCAGCCGCCAGGTGCACGTGGAGGCACCGGTCGTCCTCGGGGATCCGCTGGAGTTCCTGCGGCTGATCTCCCGGCACGGCGTGACGATGACCTTCACCCCGAACTTCCTGCTCGGACTGATCAACGCGGCCGGTGACCGGCTGCGCGCGAGCGGCGAGCGGCTGGACCTGTCCGGGGTGCGGCACATCATCAGCGGCGGCGAGGCCGTCGTCGTCGCCACCGGCGAGGCCTTCCTCGACCACCTCGCCCCCTACGGGCTGGCACGGGACGCACTGTGGCCCGCCTTCGGCATGACGGAGACCTGCGCGGGCAGCGTGTACTCCCGCAAGGCGTTCCCGGACGCCGACCGGGGCGCGGAGTTCGCCGGGCTCGGCACCCCGGTCCAGGGCCTGCGGATCCGTATCGCCGACCCGGAGGACCGCCCGCTGGCCGAGGGCCGGGTGGGCGAACTCCAGCTGCGCGGCCCGATGGTCACCTCCGGGTACTACAACAACGAGGCGGCCACCCGGGAGGCGTTCACGGCGGACGGATGGTTCCGCAGCGGCGACCTGGGCCGGCTGGACGAAGGACGGCTGACGCTGGTCGGACGCAGCAAGGACAGCGTCATCGTCAATGGCGTCAACTACTTCAGCCACGACCTCGAGTCCGTCCTCGAACCACTCGACGGAGTCGCCCGCTCCTACGTCGCCGCCTTCCCCGTCCGTCCGGCCGGCAGCGACACCGAGCAGCTCGTGATCGCCTTCACCCCCGAGGCCGACGTCACCACCGAGGCCGGCCTGCACCGGGTGCTCACGGCCATCCGCGGCACCGTCGTCCTGCACTGGGGTTTCCGGCCCGCCCTGGTCCTGCCGCTGCCCCCGGAGGCCTTCCCCAAGACCAGCCTGGGCAAGATCCAGCGCTCGCTGATGCGCCGGCGCCTGGAGACGGGAGCGTACGACGCCGAGCGGCGGGCCGTGGACGAGCTGACCCTGCGCATGCTGGGCGGCCACACGGCCCCCCGGAACGGCACCGAACGGGTGCTCGCGGAGATCTACGCCGAGCTGTTCGACACCGCCCCGGAGCGGATCAGCGCCACCGCCAACTTCTTCGACCTGGGCGGTACCTCGCTGGACATCCTGCGGCTGCGCTCCCGGGTCGCCGAGCGGCTCGGGGTGCGCGGCCTGGAGGTCATCACGGTCCTGCGGGCGCCGACCGTCCGCGCCCTCGCCGCCCGGCTCGACGCGGGCACCGCCTCGGGCGCCGGGGAGTACGACCCGGTGGTGCCGATGCAGACCGGCGGCACCAAGACGCCTCTGTTCTGCGTGCACCCGGGCGTGGGCGAGGTGCTGGTCTTCGTCAACCTCGCCAAGTACTTCACGGGCGACCGGCCGTTCTACGCCCTGCGAGCCCGCGGCTTCGACGAGGGCGAGAAGCCGTTCGCGACGTTCGAGCAGATGGTGGACTGCTACGCCGACGCCATCCAGCGGCGGCAGCCGCACGGCCCCTACGCGGTCGCCGGGTACTCCTTCGGCGGCGCGGTCGCCTTCGAGATCGCCAAGGTGCTGCGGGAGCGCGGAGAGCGGGTCGACTTCGTCGGCAGCTTCAACCTGCCCCCGCACATCAAGTACCGCATGGAGGAGCTGGACTTCGCCGAGACGGCGACGAACCTCGCCTTCTTCCTGGCTCTCATCGACAAGAAGCAGAGCCTGGAGCTGCCGGAGCGGCTGCGCCCGCTCCCCCGCGAGGAGCAGGTCGCCCGGCTCATCGCCCTCGCCCCGGCCGGACGGCTCGCCGAACTCGACCTGACCGCCGACCGGTTCGCCGCCTGGGCGGAGCTGGCCGACTCCCTCACCGACCTCGGCCGCACCTACGAGCCCAGCGGCACGGTGCCCTCGATGAGCGTCTTCCACGCGCTCCCGCTGCGCGGTGACAGACAGGACTGGCTCGACAACGAACTGCGCCGCTGGGACGCCTTCACCACCGGACCCAACCGCTACCTCGAGGTACCCGGCGAGCACTACACCATGCTGGCCCCGCAGCACGTGGCCACGTTCCAGGCGGTCCTGCGCCGGGAGCTGGACCTGCGCCTCGCCGAGGCCGACGAGACCGCGATCCGGCGGGGTGACGACCGATGACCTCCCACGCCGGGCCCGCGTCTGCGCTGCGCGGCGCGAAGATCCTGATCACGGGCGGCACCGGGCAGGTCGCCCGGCCGGTCGCCGAGGCGCTGGCCGAGCACAACGACGTGTGGTGCCTGGGCCGCTTCGGCGACCCGGCCGTGGAACGCGCCCTGACCCGGCGCGGGATCACCACCTTCCGCTGGGACATGGCCGACCCGTCCCCGCACGCCCTCAAGGGCCTCCCCGAGGACTTCACCCATGTGCTGCACTCGGCGGTGCGGCGCGGCGAGGACGGCGACTTCAACGCCACCGCCGAGATCAACGCGGTCGCCACCGGACGCCTGATGCACCACTGCCGTTACGCCGAGGCCTTCCTGTACGTCTCCACCGGCGCGCTGTACAAACGGCAGACCCTGGACCACCGGTACACCGAGGACGACCCGGTGGACGGCGCCGCGGACTGGCTGCCCGCCTATCCGATGGGCAAGCTCGCCACCGAGGGCGCGGTGCGCGCGTTCGCCCGGGTACTGGGCCTGCCGACCATCATCGCCCGGCTCAACATCGCCTACGGCCCCGGGAGTTACGGCGGCGTGCCGATGCTCTACTTCCGGCAGATGCTCGCCGGCGCCCCCATCGCCGTACCGCTGGAGGGCCAGAACTGGTGCTCGCTGCTGTACACCGATGACCTCGTCGACCAGGTCCCGCATCTGTGGCGGGCCGCGTCCGTCCCGACGACGCTGGTGAACTGGGGCGGTGACGAGCCGGTCGGCGTCACGGACTGCATCCGGCACATCGAGGCCCTCACCGGCGTGCCGGCCCGGCTGGAGCCGAGCGCGGTCACCCGGGAGACCTATCAGTTCGACCCGGCCCTGCGCCGCCGGCTGACCGGCCCGTGCCAGGTCGGCTGGCGGGACGGCATCGAGCGCACACTGCGCGCCCTGCACCCCGAACACCTCCACACCTGAACAAGGGACCGACGGCATGCCGACAGCAGTGATGACGACAGCGACGACAGCGACGACGGCGACAACGACGGCGACGACGGTGACTGCGACCGAGCGCAATCTGCGGCTGATCCGGCGCGCCTACGCGGCCTTCCAGGCGCGCGACGTGGACGCGCTGCTGCAGACCCTCGACCCCCAGCTCGAGTGGGTGCATCCGGACGGGATGGCCGACTACGGGCTCGGCGGCACCAAGCGGGGACACGCGGGCGTCAGGGAGTTCCTGGCCCGCGTCCCCTCCGTGCTCGGCGGGATGCGCCTGGAGCCCCGGGAGTTCGTGGCCGACGGCGACCGGGTGGCGGTGTTCGGCGTGCGCGAGGTGACCTCGGTGCGCGGCACCTCGGCGACCCTGTCGTTCGTCCACTCCTGGGTGCTGCGGGACGGGCTGGCGGTCCGCATGGAGGACATCTTCGACACGGTCGAGTTCCGTCGCCTGATCGAGAGCTGAATCGGGCAGGCGCCGGTCGCCGATCTGTACGGATATCGCCCGGGTGTTCCAGGATCGGCTCACCCGTATGGGCGAGATCCAGCCAACTGGCGGTATCCGTACGGCCGAAAACGATCTTGTTCGGGGGGTGGGTGGTCCCTAAGGTCTCGATGTTTGTGCCCGTCTCGGCAGTGAGACGGGCGGATGTGCCTGACCTTGAGGGGAAGAATGAAGACGGGGATCGCAAAGGGGAGCCTGACGAAGACCATCGGGAAGGCGGCTGTCGTGGCGGCCCTGGCCACGGCGGCGTTCTCGATGGCCGGGCCGTCGGCGAGCGCCTCCGCGGAGAGCCACTGGACGTACGGATGCCGTGGGTACTGGTACAGCACCTCCGGTCACGCCTACTGCGACCACGCGTACGCTCCGGCGGACTCGTATCTCGTGACGTACGACTGCGACAACGAGCTGGACGAGCAGAAGTTCGCCCACGCCAAGTGGGGTTACGTCGGGAAGATAAGCTCCTACGAGTGCACCTTTAAGATCAACAAGACGCGCGTCACTGTCTAGTCGTCGTCCGTCTCAACTTGTGGGGCAGGAGTCATTCCTGCCCCACAAGGCGTTTGGAGAACTTGATGCCTGACAGGGCTATCGCCACGCTGACCGCCCTTTCGCAGGGGTACGGGGACAGGCTGGTCATCGACAGGCTCGATCTGACCGTCACGCCCGGTGTCACAGGCCTGTTGGGGCCGAACGGAGCGGGCAAGACGACCCTGTTCCGCACCCTCAGCGCAGTGACGCCTCCGCTGTCGGGGTCTCTCGAGCTTTTCGGTGCCGCGATCACCGGCGAGAAGGAAGCCCGTGCCGCTCGACGCGACATCGGCTATCTGCCGCAGGACTTCGGTTATTATCCCGCGTTTTCCGTCGGTGACTTCGTGCGTTACTGCGCCTGGCTGCGCGAGGTCCCGGACAAGGAGGCGGGCCGGGCCACGGACCGCGCCCTGAGCGCGGTGGGTCTCACGGACCGGGCCAGGCACAGGATGAAGTCCCTGTCCGGGGGGATGCTGCGCAGGGCGGGCATCGCCAGCGCGATCGTGGGTTCGCCGAAACTCATCCTGCTCGACGAGCCGACGGTCGGTCTCGATCCCGCGCAGCGACTGGAGTTCCGCAGCCTCATCCGCGACCTGTCGGGGCAGGGCGCCGCCGTCGTCCTGAGCACCCACCTGGTCGAAGACGTCAGTGCCGCCTGTGACACCGTCGTCGTACTGCGGGACGGCAAGGCGATCTACCGCGGCACACCGGCACAGATGGCCGACGAGGCCGATCCGGCCGCCCCCGGGGACAGCCCTCTGGAACGCGGATACATGACCAAGCTGGGGAACCGAGTCGGTGAAGCGGACATAGCATGCTGAGCATTTTCCGTATGGAGTTGCGTCGCTCTCCCGTTCTCACCGCGTTGCCCGTTCTCATCGCCGTCGACCTGGTGGTGCTCTTCGGACGCACCCGGTACTGGGTGGGCGTGTGGCCCGAGGCCAGCGCGGCCGCGCAAGTGGTGACCCTCTTCCTGGGACCGGTCCTGGCCGCCGTCGCCGCCTGGCAGGCCGGACGGGCGTCCCGCGCGCAGATGCCGGAGTCGCTGCTCGCGGCCGCGCGCCCGGGCTGGCATGTCGAGGGCGCACGGCTGGCGGCGACGCTCACCCTCGGCTTCACCGCCTATGCCATCGGCTGCCTGGTCGCCGCCGCGGTGTCGTTGTCCGACGCGGGCCCCGGCTTCCTCTGGCCCTCCTACGTCCTGATGGGCGCCAACACGCTGATCCTCTTCGCCGCCGTCGGCCACCTGGCCGGCCGCTGGTCGCCGTCCCCCGCGTTCACCCCGGTGGTCTGCGCCCTGGGCGGCTTCGTCGTCATGATGGGAGTCGGTCAGCACTTCGGCCTGTTCGTCCTCTCCGGTACGCCGGACCAGATGCTGCGTTTCCAGCCCCTCGCCGTGCACTTCGCGTTCGCCGCCGCCCTGACGGTCCTCGCGGTCACGCTTCCCCGGCCGCACGCGACCACCGGCCGTCTTCGGCGGTGGTCCCCCTCCGGCGTCCAGCGCCTCGCCGTCGTCGTGCCCGCGGCCGGTGCGGCCTTCGCCCTGGTCGCCCTCCCGGCGGCCGGGGAGGTTCGGGTCGACCGGCCCGCCACGGCCGTTCAGCCGCTGTGCGGGCAGGTCGCCCATGGCTCCTCCCGCATCTGCGTGTGGCCCGAGCACCGCAAGTACCTCGCCGACCTCGTGAGCATGGCCGGTCATGTGTCGCGCATCCCCCAGCCGTGGATCAGGATGCCCCACCGCATGAGTGAGTACGGGCTGATGCCCACGTCGATGGGGGACGACGGATTCGACGTGACCGAAGGGCACGTACGCACCGCGGCCATCGCCATGTCGAACAGCGTCTTCTACACCTCGTTCCCGAAGTGCCGGCCGCCTGCCGCGCGGCGCGACGCTTGGCAGCTGGCCAAGGACCGGGTCACCCTGTGGCTCGAGTACAGGGCGATGGCGGAGGACCCGAGTGTCGCCGACGCGGGTCTGTCCATGAGCGGTGTCTCGCAGGCCCAGGCCGATGCCGCCGCCGCCGTCCGCATGTCCGAACCCGCACAACGCAAGTGGATCGACCAGCAGTTCACGGTTCTCCACAAGAGTGGTTGCAGCCCCTGATGCAGGTCACCGCGCTCATACGCTTCGCGCGCCTTCACCGTCTCTGGCCGATCCTGGCCGGGGTCACCCTGGTGGCGCTGCTCTCTGCCCTCCTGGGCGGTTTCGAGATACCTCTGCCCTCCCTGGACGACGGAGTCACCACCGGCATCCCGTTCAGGCGTGATCTGCCCCTGCTGTCGGGTGTCTTTCTGGCGGCGGCCGGCACCAGCAGCATGGACGCGTACGAGCGGGCCGCCGGGCCACGCTACTTCGGCCTGCTCGGTGTCCATGTGCTGGTCCTCACCGTCGTGGCGAGCCTCTGCTCGTTCGCCGTCCAAGGGCTGGCCGCGGGGGCGGACACCGGAGTCTGCTTCGTTCGCTCGATGCTGATCTGGTTCGGTCTCGCCCGGGTTTCCGCAAGGGTGATCGGCTGGAACCTGGCGTGGGTGCTGCCGGTCGCCTCGGTCCTTCCCCTCATCTGGCTGAGCGACGGCGCCTGGTGGGACTGGACGGCCGCCCCTGCCCCGGACCCCGTCAGCTGGTGCACCGCCGCCCTCTCCCTGTCGCTCGGTGTCCTGTCGACGGCCGCCACTCCCTGGCGGGTGCGTTCTCTCGTGCGTTCCGTCCGCCGCCACCCGTAGGACCTGGACCCCATGACCTCTGCCATATCCGTTCCCCGTCGTGCGCTTCCCGTCTGGCCGATCGCGATGCTGTGGACCGTCGCCCTCGGCCTGTGGGGGCTGTCCCGGCAGCACAGCGTGTGGCGGGACGAGGCCGCGACCTGGCAGGTGGCCCGGCGCTCCGCGGCCGACATCTGGCACATGCTGGGGCACGTCGACGCCGTGCACGGGCTGTACTACCTGCTGATGCACGTACTCTTCGCATGGTTCGGGCCCAGCACCACCACCCTGCGGCTGCCCTCCGTGCTGGCGATGGCGGTGGCGGCGGCCTGCGTGGCCGCCCTGGGCCACCGGCTCGCCGGGGCATGGGCGGGCCTGGGGGCGGGGCTGGCGCTCGGGCTGCTGCCCTCCGCGCAGTTCTATCTCCAGGAAGGCCGCCCGTACGCGCTGGTGGCGGCGGGGGCCGGGATCTCGACCCTGCTGCTGGTGACCCTGCTGGAGGGGCGCGGCCGGGCGATCGGCTGGGTGGCGTACGGCGCAGCGGTCCTCGCCTGCGGGCTGTTGAACTGGCTGTCCTTGCTGGTCCTGCCCGCACACGCCGCGACCCTCCTGTGGACCCGGCGCGGGCGGGGCGTGTGGGTGCGCTGGACGGCCGCCGCGGTGGCCGCCGTGGCGGGCGATCTGCCGTTGGTTCTCTTCAGCCGCGGCCAGTCCGGCCAGATAGCGTGGATACCGCCGCTGACCTGGCACATGCTGATCGGCCCAGCGGTCCTCCTGGCCATCGGCGGCCTCGGAGCCCTGCTGGACCGGCCCGCAGCGGGGCGACTGTCGGCGGCGGCCGTCGGACTGCCCCTGCTCGCGGTGCCGCAACTCGCCCTGATCGGCATCTCCCTGGTCAAGCCCCTGTTCGTGGACAGGTACGTGCTGTTCAGCCTGTTGGGTCTGGCGCTTCTGATCGGTGCGGCCCTGGGCTCGGCGGTCCGGGCGGCCGCACCACGGTTCCCGAGGGCGTCGAGGTGGCTCGTCCCCGTGGCGGTCGTCGTGGCGTTCGTGGCGCTGCTCCCGCAGTCGCTGGCCAAGCGGTCCCCGTCGAGCCGCGTGGACGACGTCCTGGCAGTGGCGGCGGACGTGCGGCGTCTGAAGGAGACCGGGGACGCGACGCTGTTCGTACCGGCGGCCCGGCGGGACACCGCGCTGGTGTCCCCCGACGCCTTCACCGGTCTGCGGGACATCGCGCTGGGGGAGAGCCCGGTGGCGTCCGGGACACTGAAGGGCGAGGAGACCGGCCCGGCCCGGATCCGGACGGCGATGCTGGCCGAGCGGCGGATCCTGCTGGTCACGGACGCCACGGGGGTGGCGCAGCCGGTGACGGCACAGCGGGACAGCGTGAAGCTCTCGGTGCTGGAGAAATACTTCACGGTGGTGGCGGACGAGCAGGTCCGTGGACGGCGGGTGACGGTGTACGAGCGACGCGGACGAGCCGGACGGTGACCCCGGCGCGTGGGACCGACGCGCGCCACGCGCCACCCGCGAGGGGACCGGAGTGTTCACCGGTCCGCCGCCTTGGTTCAGGTGTCCCGCGACGGGAGGAGCTTGTCGAGGTCCAGGCTGATCTCGAACGGCACCGGACGCGTCAGGGTGCCCCGGAAGATACCGGCGGGCGCATAGGCGCCGGTCGGTTCGTCCAGCTCGTAGACGTGGACGACGGGAGCGCCGTCCTCCTCCTCGACGCACCAGTAGTGCGGGATGCCGGCTTCCGCGTACTTGCGCAGCTTGACCGTGCGGTCGCGGTGCGCGGACTCGGGGGAGACGACCTCGATCACGAGGAGCACCTCGTCCGGGGCGAACCAGGTGCGATCGCCGTCGAAGTCGGCCTTCGCCAGGAGCAGGTCCGGCTCCGGACGATTGCGCTCGTCGAGCCTTATGGTCATCTCGCGGCCGACCCGCACATCGGCGGGCGCCTGCTCCATGAGGGCGACGGTGAGCATGGTGACGAGGTGGCCGTGCCACCACCTCTGCGGCGACATCCTGAAGACGAGAGCTCCATCGATCAGCTCGGTGTGGCGGGGCGCCTCGGGGAGGCGGTCCAGGTCCTCCGCGAACCAGCCTTCGTCGCGCGGTGGGCGCATCCAGTCGGGCAGTGCGGTCATGGCACAACCGTAGTGACCCGGCGAGGCCCCGGCCACGAGATCACATCCCCGTCACCCGTGCCACCGTGAACGGCGTCTGAGGCACCCCCTGACCCATCGGACCGCCCTTGTCGAACTGGGAGCGGACGACGAGGAGGCCGTGGTGGTCGTGGGCCAGGGTGGTGGGGATCCGCAGGGCGGGGGTGGTCAGGGTGCGGGTCAGGCGGGCCCTGGTGCCGTCGGGGGAGAGGTGCCAGCGGGTGAGGGTGTTGGTCGCGTTGTGGGCGGCCCACAGGGTGCCGTGGGCCAGCTCCAGCCCGTCGCCGTGCTTCAAGTCGCCGCCGTGCAGCGTCACTTGCCGTATCGAGCCGTCGGCCACGCCGACCCGGTACAGGCCGCCGCCGGTCATGTCGACGGCGAACAGCAGGCGTCCGGCGGGATCGGCGACGATGCCGTTGAGGTTGTAGTCGTCCGGCGAGTGCGCGGGTACGGCGCCGCTGAGGTCGTACTGCGCGGTCAGCGGCGCCCGGCCGCCGCGGGCGCGGGCCAGGTCGGCCGGGGTGACGCGGTAGATCACCGGACGCACGCTGTCGGTGGCGTAGGCCGTGCCGTCCGCGGTGATCACGAGGTCGTTCAGGAAGTGCGGGTCGCCCTCCGGTACCTCGAAACGGGCCAGCAGGGAGCGGTCGTCCAGGTCGTAGACGTCGATCCCGGTGGTGTGGTCGATGACCCACAGCCGGCCCGCCCGGTCGGCCTTCAGGCCGTTGGCGGTGGTCCGGCCGTCGGTGCCCGCCGGCAGGAAGACCTCGGCGGTGCCGCTGCCGGCGGCGGCGCGGTAGATCGCGCCGGTCGTGAAGGAGCCGACGTACGCGTCGCCCGTGCGCGGGTCGAGGGCGATGCCCTCGGGGTAGGCGCGGTCGTCGGGGAGGGTGAAGGCGGTGGAGACGCGCGGGCCGGTGGCCGCGCTCGCGGTGGGCGCGGCGACGGCCACGGCCGCCGCGGCGGCGCCGGTCAGGAAGGTACGGCGGTGGATCGAACGGGACACGGCGGTGCCTCTCGGTTCGGCTGCTCACTCAAAGACGACTATGAATCTATATTAGAGTTCTAATCTTTGCCAGCGTATTAATCCTCGCCCAGGCATTAATGTGGCCGGGTGACCTCCATGCCCGCGTCCGAGCGCCTCGGCTCCCATCTCAAGCGGGCCGAGCAGGCCCTCAACGCGACCAAGACGGCGGTCCTGAAGCCCGCGGGCCTGACCGTCGCCCAGTACGCCGCGCTGCTCCACCTCTCCGCCAACCCCGGCATCTCCGCGGCGGCCCTGGCCCGGCTGTGCGGGGTCACCCCACCGACCATGAACACGGTCCTGAAGAACCTCCAGGACCGCGATCTGATCACCCGCAGCCCGCACGAGTGGCACAGGAACGTCCTGGAGACCCGGCTCACGGACGAGGGCCGTGCCGTACTCGCCGACGCCGACACCCGTGCCGTGCGCGTCGAGCGGGCCCTCGCCGCGGAGTTCACCGACGCGGAGCGGGACACCCTGACGGGGCTGCTCGCACGCTGCGTCAGAGTGCTGGAGGAACAGCGCCCGGGAAGCTGACGACGGGCTCCGGCGCCGGATCCGTCACCCAGCCCGCCGCCAGCACCAGCCGGGAGTCGCGGTCGACGGCGAGGAAGCCGAACGGGCGGTCGTAGACGGCCCGGACGACCGTGGACTCGTAGCGGTACCGCGGCGGCGCGCCGCCGTACACCTCCGCTACCGCCGTGGCCGCCGCCGCCCGGAAGCCGAGCGCGCCGAACTGGGCCACGGCCGACTGGCGGGCCTCCCCGACGGCCAGCGGGGAGGCGCTCACCCCCGGGAAGTGACCGAACCGGGTGTCCGCCGCCGACGTCAGGCCGAACAGGTCCGACAGGGCGAGCAGGTCGTGGTCGGCGCGCACCTCGTACACCACCGTCCGCACGTCCAGCACCGGCGGGCCCGGCTCGACGGCCGGCTGCTGCTCCACGTACAGGCCCGGCCCCACGTGCCCGTGCGACAGCGAGCCGCCTCCGGTGAGCGGCAGCGCCCGCTCCACGATCCCCACGCCGGCCGCGAGCACCTGACCCGGGGTCATGCGTTCCTCGCCGAGCAGCAGATGGACGTCGACGCCGTTGTCGCCGGGCACCGTCAGCGCGGTGACGAAGCCGTCCGGCGTGCCCGTCACGCCCACCCGGTCCGGCCGTACGCTCCGCCGGTGCAGCCCGCGCAGCGTACGCCCCTGCCAGGGGCCGGCGTCCGGCCTGAGCGGCAGCTCCGTGAAGGGCTGCCGCCAGGTCGTGCGCAGCGCGAGCGCGCCGGCCAGCACCAGCCGCGCGTCCCGGGTCAGCGTCACCGGCATGCGCTCGACCAGCCCGCCGGTCCGTTCGGCCGCCCAGGCGTCCAGCCGCTCCTGCGCGGTGACGAGGTCGTCCCCGAACACCCCGTACGTCCCGGCCGGCAGCCCCGCCCGCCACTCCTCGCGCGGGGCGAGCGCGTGGTGCGCCCACAGGCCGAGCGCCGCGTCCAGACCGGACACCGCCTCCAGGGCCCCCAGCAACTCCCGTGCCGCGTCCGCCGCCTGATCCGCCGGCAGGCCGAGGGCGCCGCCGAGCTCCGTGCGCGCCGGGCCCGTCGCCCCGTCGGCCAGGAAGGCGAGCAGGGGCCAGACGTTGGGCGCGGAGAAGACCGTGCCCTCGGACAGGGCCTGCGCCCAGCGGGCCGTCAGCCCGTTCACCCGACGGACCGTCTCGGCGGTCACCTTGCTCACTGGTCGTCCTCCCACGAGGCCCCGCCCGCTCCTCGTCCGGTTGTCGCGTATGTGTCCTCGGGGAACGGCGGTGGATCCGTCACCAGGAAGGCGAGCAGGGGTCAGGGTCGCCCCCTCGTTCCGCCCCCGTCTCACTGCGCCCGCCCGCCCCAGGAGCACGGTACCGGTGTCCGTACCCCCGCCCCCCGGCCCCCACAGGTGTGAGCGCAGCTATACGGGGGAGAAAGTGCCTGGGTAAAGCCCCCGCGCATGCCATGTCATCACATCGAGTGATTCTCTGGCCTTTGCTTGCACGGCACAACCCACGGTTGCCAGGCTGTTGCTGTCTGTACAACCTGATGGGAGCGGCCAGTGACTTTCGGTGAGCAGCCGGCGTACCTGCGTGTCGCGGGTGATCTCCGCAAGAAGATCGTCGACGGTTCACTGCCGCCCCACACCCGGCTGCCCTCCCAGGCCCGCATCCGCGAGGAGTACGGCGTCTCGGACACGGTCGCGCTGGAGGCCCGCAAGGTGCTGATGGCCGAGGGGCTGGTCGAGGGTCGGTCCGGCTCCGGGACGTATGTGCGCGAGCGGCCGGTGCCCCGCCGGGTGGCCCGCTCCGGGTACCGCCCGGCCGGCGGCGCCACCCCCTTCCGGCAGGAGCAGGCCGACGCCTCGGTGCGCGGGACCTGGGAGTCCAGCAGCGAGCAGGTCGAGGCCGGGGCCGTCATCGCCGATCGGCTCGCGATCCGGACCGGCGACCGGGTCATGCGCACCAAGTACCTGTTCCGCGAGGCCGGCGAGCCGATGATGCTCTCCACCTCCTGGGAGCCCCTCGCGGTCACCGGACGCACCCCCGTGATGCTGCCCGAGGAGGGCCCGCTCGGCGGCATGGGTGTGGTCGAGCGCATGCGTGCCATCGACGTCATCGTGGACAACGTCACCGAGGAGGTCGGCGCGCGCCCCGGCCTCGCCGAGGAACTGCACGTCCTCGGTGGCGTCCCCGGCCATGTGGTCGTGGTCGTCCAGCGCACCTACTACGCCTCCGGCCGCCCGGTGGAGACCGCCGACGTGGTGATCCCGGCCGACCGCTACCGGGTGGCGTACCACCTGCCCGTGAAGTGACGGCCGGCGGTCGGTGGGGGCCGCCCGCCCGTGACGGGACGGCCGGAGTCCCGGGCGGGTGCGCAAGCCTCGTGAGTGAGGTAGCGCACACCCTGGGCGCCCTTCGCGCCCTGACAGCCCGGCGGCACGGCCCCGGCCGATGCCGACCGGCCGCTGCAATCCGGCCGTTTTCCCAGGTGACCACGGGTCACTCGGGTATGCCCACGACGCACGACGACGGCGCTCACGACGGCGCGTTCACTTCCGTGCGCCCCCGGTGTTCTGGCTGGTTGCGTACCTCTTTGTGAAAAGGCGTATTCGCTGCGTGAAGGTTGGGCGTACGCTCGGGCATATGCGGATTGCGGTTTCCTTAGGCGGGGCTCGGCGGGGGCCCGGGACAGGAAGCGGGTGGCGGGGCGGTGCGAGAAGGAACGGCGCGGGTGGTGGGGGCCATGAGTGAGGGGACGGTCTCGCTGCCCTGGCTCGTGATACGGCAGGACGACAACGGCAATCGCTACCGCGTCGGGCGGTACGCGACCCGCGCCGAGGCGCAGAAGATCGCCGACAGCCTCGACGACCGGGGCCACAAACAGCTGTACTGGGTCGAGCGCGTCGGCCAGAACGGCGACGGCGCCCGGAACTGACCGCGCGGCGCCTGCCGTAGGCTCCGCCCCATGACGCCCACGACGCCCAGGACACCCCCGACGGACCGGACCGTGGTGGTGGGAGCGGCCCTGCTCGACGGCGGCCGGCTCCTCGCCGCGCGCCGCAGCGCCCCCGCCGACCTGGCGGGTCGCTGGGAGCTGCCCGGCGGCAAGGTCGAGGCGGGCGAGCGGCCCGAGGACGCCCTGGTGCGTGAACTGCGCGAGGAACTGGGCGTCGACGCCGAACCGGTCGAGCGCGTGCCGGGCCAGTGGCCGCTGCGGGCGCCGTACGTCCTGCAGGTGTGGACCGCCCGCCTGCTCCCCGGATCACCCGTGCCCCGGCCCCTCCAGGACCATGACGAACTGCGCTGGCTCACCCCGGCCGAGGTCTGGGACGTGCCCTGGCTGGACCAGGACGTCCCCGCCGTTCGCGCAGTCACCCCCCACTTCGCCCAGGGCATCCACTGAGCGCCCCGATACGCCGTTCGTGCCACAGTGCGCCCTCCCGCGCGGTACTGCCCACTGGATATCGGGTATGTGCCCATTAACCCCATGAAACCGGACATGGGTGGGCTCGCTGGCCTGGGAAGTGATCGGCGTGATCGACACCGATGGCGACTGCGTCGAGTGGACCTTTCCCGCGGAAGCGGGCGCCGTGCGCACCGCACGCGCCGCGGTCCGCGGGAAGTTGCACGGCTGGGGCCTCGACTGCCTCGCCGACCTCGCCGCCTTGCTGGTCAGCGAGCTGGTCACCAACTCGCTGCGGCATGCCACCGGCCCCATCGGTGTACGGCTCGTACGCCCCGGGGGGCCGGCCGACACCCTGCGGGTGGAGGTCTCCGACCCGCTGCCCGACCCGCCGCGCGAGCGCGTCGCCCGCGACGAGGACGAGAGCGGGCGCGGGCTGCAACTGGTCGCCGGCTCCTCGCGCCGCTGGGGCACCCGGCCCGGCACGAGCGGAAAGACCGTCTGGTTCGAACTGGCGGTGCCGGGGTGAGCCGGAAGCATCCGGGGGGCACGGGGGTGTACGGCCGGCGGTGGCCCGCCCGTCGTGCGCTCCGGGCGCGCGGCCGGTCCCGCGGTGCGTGATTCGAGGGCGTGTTCCCTGGTTAGAAGACTGGAAGTGTTGTCACGGGCCGGTCCGAAAAACATCTGGACCGAGCTGTGATCGTGAACACCGTGTCGTGCGGCACCGTAGTGCTGGATACTGCGGGCAGCCGCCGCCGGTGACCGGTGCCGGACGCGGTGAGCTGGAGGGGACGGTTCGCGTGAGCGAGATACCAGCGAAGGCCACGGAGTCCGAGGACCCGTCGGACGGCGCGAGGCACCAGGCCGCGGAGACTGCCGCGGCCCCCGGCGACGCCATGTGGCAGAGTAGTCCGCCCGGTTCGATCTACGACTACATCAAGGTCGCGTCCTTCTCCATCGGCCCCGGGGGGCTGGTCGACCAGTGGAGCCTGCGCGCCGAGCAGCTCTTCGGCATCCCGGCCACACGCGCCGTCGGCATGGACCCCATAGAGGCCTTCATCGACCCCGACCTGCGCGAGCGCGGCCAGCGCAAGATGGCCGAAATCCTCGACGGGCGGGAGTGGACCGGGGTCGTGCCCTTCCGCATGCCGGACAAGGCGGACGGCACCCGCGGCGAGGACGGCCTCGCCGAGGTCTACGTCATGCCCACCCGGACCGGCGAGGGCGAAAGGGCCGCCGTCTGCATCGTCGTGGACGTGCGCACCCTGCGCAGCATCGAGACCGACCTCGCCGCCTCGCAGGCGATTTTCGGTCAGTCCCCCTTCGGATTCCTGCTGATCGACATCGATCTGAGGGTCCGTCGGGCCAACGAGCGGTTCGCCTCCGTCTTCGGCGGGACACCCGACGACCACCGGGGCAAGGGCGTGCACGACTATCTGCCGCGCGGTGAGGCCGAGCGGGTGTCGGCCACGCTGCGCCGGGTGCTGCAGTCCGGTGAGTCCATCACCGACATGCATGTCACCGGGTACGTCCCCGGCTCCGAGGAACGCCGGCACTGGTCCGTCAACCTCTACCGCGTGCACAGCGGCAGCGGCCGGCCCATCGGCATCGCCTGGCTCGGCACCGACATCACCGCCCGCCGGGCCGCCGCCCGCGAGGCCGCCGCCGCCCGGCGCAACCTCGCCCTGCTCAACGAGGCCGGCGCCCGCATAGGGAACTCCCTCGACCTGGAGACCACGGCCAGGGAACTGCTCGACGTGGTCGTCCCCGGCTTCTGCGACCTCGCCACCGTCGACCTCTACCAGGGCCTGCTCTCCGGTGACGAGACCCCGCCCGGCCTCGCCGACGGCAGCGCCGAACTGCGCCGCGTCGCCTTCGCGAGTGCCGTCGCCGGCGTCCCCTTCACCAGCTCGGGCGAGTCCGTCGAGCTCGGCGCGGTCCACCACTTCCCCTTCAACTCGCCCTGTGCGGACGCCCTGCGCACGGCCCGGCCGCAGCGGGTGCCGGCCGAGGAGGGCGGTCTGGTGCAGTCCACGCTGGCCGTGCCGATGGTCGCCCACGACACCGTCGTCGGCCTCGCCCAGTTCGCCCGCACCAAGGGCAGCGAGCCGTTCGGCGACCGTGACCGGGAGCTGGCGGTGGAGCTGGCCGCGCGCGCCGCCGTCTGCATCGACAACGCGCGCCTGTACCGGCGGGAGCACGAGCGGGCACTGATACTGCAGCGCTCGCTCCTGCCGCCGGGTGACCCCGAGGCCTCCGGGCTGGACATCGCCTGCCGCTATCTGCCCGGCAACGCGGCCACCGAGGTGGGCGGCGACTGGTTCGACGTGATCGAACTGCCGGGACACCGCACCGCGTTGGTCGTGGGCGACGTCATGGGGCGGGGCCTGCGGGCGGCGGTCGCGATGGGCGAACTCCGCACTGCCGTACGCACCTTGGCCCTGCTGGACCTCGAACCGGCCGAGGTGCTCTCAGCGTTGGACGAGATCGCCCGGGGTCTCGGCACCCCGGGTGTCCAGCAGGCCACGCGTACGGCGCGCCAGCCCCGGGACGCCGACCTGTCCGAGGTGTACCTCGCGACCTGCGTGTACGCGGTGTACGACTCGGTCACCAGACGCTGTACGTTCGCCAACGCCGGCCATCTGCCGCCGGTGCTGGTCGAGCCCGGTGAGGCCGCCCTGATGCTGGACGTGCCGCCCGGCATGCCGCTCGGCGTGGGCGGTGAGCCCTTCGAGGAGGTCGAGGTCGAGCTGCCCGAGGGCGCACTGCTGGCCCTGTACACGGACGGCCTGGTCGAGTCCCGCGACCATCCCCTGGACGAGGGCCTCCAGGCCTTCGTCGGGGCGCTCACCGACCCCTCCCGCCCCCTGGAGGACGTCTGCGACCACGTCCTGAGCACCCTCGACACCCACCACGGCGAGGACGACATCGCGCTGCTGATGGCGAGGGTGCAGGGGCTGCCGGCCGATTCCGTCGGCGACTGGACGCTGCCGCGCGAGCCGCGGAGCGTGGGGCGGGCGCGGGAGTACGCCCGGGCGCAGCTGGTGAGCTGGGATCTGGAGCCACTGGTCGACACGGCGGAGCTGCTCGTCAGCGAGCTGGTCACCAACGCGCTGCGGTACGGGGAGGGGGACATCCGGCTGCGGCTGCTGCTGGACCGCACACTGGTCTGCGAGGTGTGGGACTCCGGCCTGGTGCAGCCTCGGCGGCGACGGGCCCGGGACACGGACGAGGGGGGCCGCGGGTTGCAGCTCGTCGGGTTGTTGAGCGCGGCGTGGGGCTCCCGCAGGACGCCCCGCGGCAAGACGGTGTGGTTCGAGTTGCCGTTGCCCGGTGGCGAGGCGGGGCTGACCGACCCGGCGGAGGCCCTGCTGAGCCTCTTCTGACCCGGACCGCCCGAAAACCCCGCCCCCACCCCCTGGTGCGGCCTGCCGGTGCCGGCGGCGCGATCCCGTCGGCTACGCACGTGGCCGGAAGCCGTGGCGGCCCCTTGTCTCCGGGCCGCCGTAGCCGGCCGGCGGGCCCCCGTCCTGGTCCTCGGCCAGGAGCACACCGCCCAGGACCGCACCGGACAGTCCCGGCGCGTCACCGCCGGCGCCCGGGTACGGGTTGCCGTGTGCCCGTACGTCCCGTTCGGCCAGGTCCCGGGACTCGCGGGCGAGGGCGTCGGCCCGGTCGGCGCGGCCCGCGCCCAGCTCCCGTACCGCCTCCGCCAGGAGGACCCGTGCCTCCGGGCCCACCGCGCCCCGGTGCACCGCGACGAACTCCTCCGCCCCGGCGACGGAACTCCTCGCCACGAGCAGCGCCGCCACGGCCGGCGCGCCCACGTGGCCGGTGTCCAGCCGCTCCACTGCCCGCGCGATCCGGCGCAGGGCGTCCAGCGGGTCGTACGGGCCCGCCGTCCGCTCCTCCCTTACGGCGGCCAGTACGCCGTCCGCGTGGGTCAGTCGCGCGTGCAGCTCCCCGCTCGTCAGCGGCTTGCGTCCACCTCCCTGCCGGGCCGCCGCGATCTCCGCCTCCGCGCCGGTCAGCGCGGCCGGCACCAGCTCCGCCGCCTCCCGGAGCCGGGCCGCGAGCCGTTCCACCCCGGTCACCAGGACCTCGGCCTGGGCCACCGCGCCCTCGGCGGCGCGCAGCTGTCCGGCGGCTCGCCCGCCGTCACCCACGTCGGCCGCCTGACGGGCCTCGTTGAGCCGGACGGTGGCGAAGACCAGCCGGTCCTTGGCCTGTTCGACGTACCCGGTGACCGGCCCGGCGGCCGAGGCGGTGTACCGCACGTGCAGCTGTGCCAGGGTGTCCTGCGCGACCACGGTGCGCCCCGTCAGCTCCCGGAACCGTCCCTCGGCGGACACCAGCGCCCCGGGCACCCCCGGCCCGTCCAGTTCCCGCAGCCGGTCCAGCGCGGGGGCCGCCGTGTCCAGCCGGCGTCCCGCCTCCGCGCACCGGCCGACCACGCCGACCAGCGCCTGCCGCCGCGCCGCCGCGTCCTCCGGTGTGCCCTGCGCGTACCGCCGCCAGATCGCGCACGCGGCCGTCAGCTCGGTCTCGGCGGCCCGCAGGGCGTGGGCGAGGGGTTCTGTCTCGGCCTCCCCGAACTGCCGCTGGACGAAGGAGAGTTCCTCGCGGCTGGTCCGTACGCAGTCGTCGGCCAGGACCAGCGCCGCGCGAGCCTGGCGCTCGAGGTCGGCCGGGGTGGGGACGGGCGGGGCGACGGAGACGGTCCCGGGGGTCGTACGGGTGCGGGCGCGGCGGGTGCGGCGCAGATAGCCGTATCCGGCCAGCCCCACGGCCGCGACCCCCGCGACGAGGGGCAGGACGAGATCGACGGTGGACGTCTCGTCCTGCTGCGGCGCGGCGGCGCTCGCGACCGTGCCGGCGGGGGCCACGGGAACCGGATCTTGCGTGCCGACCGTCATCACCGGCAACACCAGCCACCCGGCCCCGGCCACGGCACCCAGCACGGCCTGCGCCACCCGCACCGATATGTGCGCCGTGGCACGCCGGGGCCGGCCCCGGATCAGGGAGGACGTCACATTTCGGAGCGTATGGGCAGGTAGACGCCTTCGCGAGCGGAATGGACACGGGTGGGGGAAGAGAAGGGCAGGGGGCAGAAATGGACACCGGAGGACACTCGGCCGGCACACCGGCCGGACGGCGGCCCGCAGCCGCCGGCGGCGAGGACGCACCACAGGGGCCGCCGCCCGCACCCGACGGCGAAGGCCGCACGGGCGGTCCGGGCGGGAAGGACGTCCCCGCCGAAGGCGGAGCCGAGGCGCGCCGCCCAAGGCGCCGCCGAGCCCTCCGCTGCACCCTCGCCGTCCTCGCCCTCCTGCTCCTGCCCCTGCTCACCGCCGAGACGGCCCTCCGCATCAACTACACCGGCACCCCGGAACCCGGTACCACCACCCGCCACCAGGACGCCCTCTGGCTGGGCCACGCCTGGGTGGACGGCCGTAAGACCGACCGCGACGTCCAGGCCCTCGCCCGCCGCCTGAAGACCACCGGCATCCGGGACCTGTACGTCCACGCGGGCCCCCTGGAACACGACGGCACCCTCCCCAAGTCGTCCTATGCCGGAGCCCGTTGGCTGACAACGGCCCTGCACGGCGCGGCACCCCGCATCCGCGTACAGGCCTGGCTCGGCGACAAGCTGGCCAGTGAGAGCCCCGACGGGCTGCGTCTGGACCGCCCCGCCACCCGCGCCGCGATCCTCGCCTCCACCCGCCGGATCCTCGCCGCCGGCTTCCAGGGCGCCCACTTCGACCTGGAGCCCCTCCACTCCGGCGACCGCGACTACCTCGCCCTCCTCGACGACCTGCACGCCCTCACCCACTCCCGGGGCGCGGTGCTCTCCGTCGCCGCCCACCAGATCGACCCGCTCCCGGCCTTCCACTCCTTCTGGGGCGCGACCACCGGTCACCCCAAGTGGTGGTCGCAGTCCTACTTCGGGCAGGTGGCCCGCCGCGTGGACCAGATCGCCGTCATGTCGTACGACACCATGCAGCCGCTGCAGAGCCTCTACGGCGGCTATGTGGCCCAGCAGACGAGCCTCGCCCTGGAGGTCACCCCGCAGACCACCGACCTCCTCATGGGCCTGCCCTTCTACCACGAGAACCGCTTCGGCCACCGGGCCCGCGCGGAGACCGTCCCGGCCGCCGTGCGCGGTGTCCGCCTGGGCCTGTCCCGCACCGACGCCGACCGCGTCCGTTTCGGCGTCGCCCTGTACGTCGACTTCGCGGCCACGGAGGCGGACTGGCGGGCGTACGAGGAAGACTGGGTCCGCTGAGCGACGCCCGCACCCCTTGACGGAACCCATACGCGGCAGCGCGGAACACCACCTGGCGCGGGCGCTGGCCTGGTGAGACGATGATCGCCATGCACATGTACTTGGTGGTGGCGGCCGGGCTGGCCGTGGCCCTGCTCGCGGTGGTCGGTGTCGCGGCCGCCGCGACGGACTGGATGCCGCCCCTGGCCCGTCCCAGGGTGCTGCGGCCGCGGCTGTGGGGATACGGGACGCTGGTCAGCGCGCTCGGGCTGGGCCTGTACATGTTTCTGGGGCCGCTCGCCGACGCGGGGCTGTCCGCCCTGCCCCTCGCCGGCTGGGTGCTGTTCATGGGCGGGATGATCGTCCAGCTCCTGGCCCGGCGCCCCGGACGCCCCGTTACGAAGACCGCCTCCTGATCTTCGAGCCGAGCCACACCAGCGGGTCGTACTTGCGGTCGACCGCCCGCTCCTTCAGGGGGATCAGGGCGTTGTCGGTGATCCTGATCCCCTCGGGGCAGACCTCCGTGCAGCACTTGGTGATGTTGCAGTAGCCGAGGCCGTGTTCGTCCTGCGCCGTGCGTTTGCGGTCGAGGCCGGTCTCGGCGGCCGCGTCCAGCGGGTGCATGTCCAGTTCGGCGATCCGCATCAGGAAGCGCGGGCCCGCGAAAGCGCTCTTGTTCTCCTCGTGGTCACGGACGACGTGGCACGTGTCCTGGCACAGGAAACACTCGATGCACTTGCGGAACTCCTGCGAGCGGTCCACGTCCTCCTGCATCATCCGGTACTCGCCGGGCCCCACACCGGCCGGTGGCACGAACGCCGGGACCTCCCTCGCCTTCTGGTAGTTGAAGCCGACGTCCGTCACCAGGTCACGGATCACCGGGAAGGCGCGCAGGGGCGTGATGGTGATCGTCTCCGACCGGTCGAAGACCGACATGCGGGTCATGCACATCAGCCGCGGGCGGCCGTTGATCTCCGCCGAGCACGAACCGCACTTGCCGGCCTTGCAGTTCCAGCGCACGGCCAGGTCGGGCGCCTGGGTGGCCTGGAGGCGGTGGACGATGTCCAGGACCACCTCGCCGTCGTTGACCTCGACCTCGAAGTCCCGCAGGCCGCCGCCCTGTTCGTCGCCCCGCCACACCTTGAAGCGGGCCTCGTAGCTGCTCACTCGTACAGCTCCTCTTCGGCGAGGTACTTGACCAGCTCCTCCTTCTCGAAGAGGGCGAGCAGGTCCGGGCGGATGGGGTCGGTGGTCTCGCGGGTCAGGCGGATCTGGCCGCGGCCGGGGTCGGTCGCCGCGAGGCCGCCGGTGGGGTCGGCGAGGGCGCACAGGAGGTTCACGTTGCGCCAGGCGCGGTCCATCGTGGGATGGTCCTCACGGGTGTGCCCGCCGCGCGACTCGGTGCGCTCCAGCGCGGCCCGGGCCACGCACTCGCTGACCAGCAGCATGTTCCTGAGGTCGAGGGCCAGGTGCCAGCCCGGGTTGAACTGGCGGTGGCCCTCCACGCCGGCCCGGCGGGCCCGTACCCGCAGCTCGGCCAGCTTGCGCAGGGCCTGCTCCATCTCGCCCTCGCGGCGGATGATGCCGACCAGGTCGTTCATGGTCTGCTGGAGTTCCTGGTGCAGGGTGTACGGGTTCTCCGGGGGGCCCGCCTCGCCCTCCCGGTCCGTCTCCGCCGAGAACGGGCGCAGCGCCTCCGCCGCGGCCGTGTTGACCTGGGCGTCGTCCACCGCCGGGCGCCGGCCCGCCAGCCCCTGCGCGTACTCGGCCGCGTGCCAGCCCGCCCGCCGGCCGAAGACCAGCAGGTCGGACAGGGAGTTGCCGCCGAGCCGGTTGGAGCCGTGCATGCCGCCGGCCACCTCACCGGCCGCGTACAGGCCCGGTACGCCGCGCGCCGCCGCCGTGTCGGAGTCGACCGCGATGCCGCCCATCACGTAGTGACAGGTCGGCCCGACCTCCATCGCCTCCGCCGTGATGTCGACGTCCGCCAGCTCCTTGAACTGGTGGTACATGGACGGCAGCCGGCGCCGGATCACCTCGGCGGGCATCCGGGTGGACACGTCCAGGAAGACCCCGCCGTGCGGCGAACCCCGCCCCGCCTTCACCTCGGCGTTGATCGCGCGGGCCACCTCGTCACGGGGGAGGAGTTCGGGCGGGCGCCGGTTGTGGTCCGGATCGTCGTACCAGCGGTCGCCCTCCTCCTCCGACTCGGCGTACTTCTCCTTGAACACGTCCGGGACGTAGTCGAACATGAACCGCTTGCCCTCGGAGTTCCTGAGCACCCCGCCGTCGCCGCGCACCGACTCGGTGACGAGGATGCCCTTCACCGACGGCGGCCAGACCATGCCCGTCGGGTGGAACTGCACGAACTCCATGTTCAGCAGCGGCGCCCCGGCGAGGAGCGCGAGTGCGTGTCCGTCGCCGGTGTACTCCCACGAGTTCGACGTCACCTTGAAGGACTTGCCGATCCCCCCGGTCGCGATCACCACGGCGGGGGCTTCGAGGACGAAGAAGCGGCCGCTCTCGCGGTCGTAGGCGAAGACCCCGGAGACCCTCCCCCAGCCTTCGGCCGGGGGGACCCCCATCTCGCTTCGCTCGCCGTCCTTCAGGACCCGGGTGACGGTGCACTCCTGGAAGACCTTCAGCCGGGACTCGTAGTCCCCGGTCTCCTTGAAGTCCTCCTGCTGGAGCGCGACGATCTTCTGTTGGAGGGTGCGGATCAGCTCCAGGCCCGTACGGTCGCCGACGTGGGCGAGGCGCGGGTACTCGTGGCCGCCGAAGTTGCGCTGCGAGATCCGGCCGTCCTTCGTACGGTCGAACAGCGCGCCCCAGGTCTCCAGCTCCCACACCCGGTCCGGGGCCTCCTGCGCGTGCAGCTCGGCCATCCGCCACTGGTTCAGGAACTTGCCGCCGCGCATGGTGTCGCGGAAGTGGACCTGCCAGTTGTCGTGCTCGTTGGCGTTGGCCATCGCCGCCGCGATGCCGCCCTCGGCCATCACGGTGTGCGCCTTGCCGAACAGCGACTTGCAGATCACCGCCGTACGGGCGCCGCGCTCACGCGCCTCGATCGCGGCCCGCAGTCCGGCGCCGCCGGCACCGACCACGACGACGTCCCACTCCTGGCGGTCGACCACGGACATCAGCTCAGTACCTCACTGGTCTCTAGAAGAAGCGGGGATCGGCGAAGACACCGGACGCGACGAGATACACGTAGAAGTCGGCGAGCGCCACGCTCAGCAGCGACGCCCACGCCAGCTGCATGTGGCGGGCGTTGAGCCTGCCGACGAACTGCCACGCCCTGTAGCGCACCGGGTGTTTCGAGAAGTGCCTGAGCTTGCCGCCGACGATGTGCCGGCAGGAGTGGCAGGACAGCGTGTACGCCCAGATCAGCACGATGTTGGCCAGGAAGACCAGGGTGCCGAGCCCCATGTGGCCCCACCGGTAGTGCGTGTCCCGGAAGGAGAGCACCGTGTCGTAGGTCAGCACGCCGGCGACCAGCAGGGCGGCGTAGAAGAAGTACCGGTGGAGGTTCTGCAGGATCAGCGGGAAACGGGTCTCGCCGGTGTACGTGCGGTGCGGCTCGGCCACCGCGCAGGCGGGCGGGGACGCCCAGAAGCTGCGGTAGTACGCCTTGCGGTAGTAGTAGCAGGTCAGCCGGAAGCCGAGCGGGAAGATCAGGATGATGATCGCGGGGGAGACGCCCCACCAGCTGCCGAACAGCTGCCAGTTCGGCCCGGCGTGCATGACCTTGCAGCTCTGCGCCAGGCACGGCGAGTAGAACGGCGAGACGTAGGGCGCCGCGTAGTAGTCCGCGTCGGCGAAGGCCCGCCAGGTCGAGTAGACGACGAAGGCCAGCAGACCGGCCGCGGTGACGGCGGGCGCCAGCCACCAGCGGTCGGTCCGCAGGTGCGGGGCGGCGATCGCGGCGCGCGTACCGGTGCGTACACCGCCGCTGTTCTGTTGGGGTTCCGTACCAGTAGCCAAGGGGGACTCCGGTCGGTCGGGGGTCAGGGGGCGCGGCGGTCGCGGGCGCCCAGGCCCTCGTCGTCCGAGTCCGTCCACAGGCTGATGTCGTACGGCGTGTCGGAGATGGTGACGAGGTCGGGCCGGCGCGGGGCGTCCGGCGCGGCGGTCGCCTCGCGCAGGAGCGCCACGCTCTCACGCAGATGGTCGGCGTCCAGACGGACCCGGCGCATCTCGAGGCCGCCGCTGTCGAGCTGGTGCTCCAGGCGTCCCAGCGACCGGTACAGGTCGTCGAGGGAACGCTGGACCGAGGTGATGTCGTCGTGCACGGACATGACTTGCCCTCACTTCCGTGGTCCGGCGGACCCTGGGCGGCAACGTTCATGCGCCTTGGAGTGTTGCGCGCCGCACCTGCCGGTGTGAAGGCATGTGCAGCGATTGGCGGAGGCGCACCGGTGCATCTCGGGTGGTGTTGCGCCGCACGGGTGGGGTTACCGCCCGTCGTCGCCGTGTCGCCCGCGGTTGCCGGATCCTTTCCTCTTCAGTGGGCCGCATAGATCTGATCAGCTCCATATACCGCCAAAGGTGATCAGCTCCATATACCGACAAATGTGAGCATAAAGCCCGCGGCTCCCCGGAGGTAGCAGAGATGTCCCACGACGGCGTCGGAGCCCGCTCGCGGCACCCCCAGCGGAGCGTCATGCGTTCGGTCACGTTTCTGACCGCCGGTGTGCTCGCCGTCCCCCTCCTTGCCGGATGCGGCTCCGACGACAAGCCCCCCAAGCCCCTCGCCGGGCAGGACATCGCCCCGGCCGCACGTGATCTCGTCGCCGACGGCGGCACGCTGAAGTGGGCCGTCGACGCCGTCCCGGAGACCTTGAACACCTTCCAGGCCGACGCCGACGCGGGCACCAACCGGGTGGCCCAGGCCGTGCTGCCGTCGATGTTCCGGCTGGATGCCACCGGCCGGCCGGTGCCCAATCCCGCCTACCTGGAGTCGGCCAAGGTCATCGAGACCGAACCGCGCCAGGTCGTGCTGTACAAGCTGAACCAGCAGGCGGTCTGGAGCGACGGCCGGGAGATCGGTGCCGCCGACTTCGTCGCCCAGTGGCGCGCCCTGTCCGGAAGGAACAGTGCCTACTGGACCGCCCGCAACGCCGGCTACGACCGCATCGAGAAGATCGAACGCGGCGCCAACGACCTCCAGGTCCGGGTCACCTTCTCGCGCCCCTACGCCGACTGGAAGTCGCTGTTCTCCCCGCTGTACCCGAAGGACGTCATGGGCACCCCGGACGCCTTCAACGACGGCGCCCGCCGCAAGCTGACGGTCACCGCCGGCCCCTTCAAGGTGGAGAAGGTCGACCCCGCCGCGAAGGACGTGGTCCTCACCCGCAACCCGCGCTGGTGGGGCAGGCCCGCCAAACTGAACGGGATCGTGCTGCACGCCGTGGCCCGCGACCAGCGGTCGGTCGCGCTCGCCGACGGCACCGTGGACCTCGCCGACGTCAACCCCGCCGATGCCGAGCGGATCGGGCTCGCCGCCCGCGGCACCACGAACCCGCTGCAGGGCTCCGGCAGGACCTCCCTGACGAAGCTGCGCTCCTGGGCGCTCGCGCACGGCTTCGGCTCCGACCGGGCCGGGGCGGGCCGGACGAAGCTGCGCGCGGCCATCGCCGCGTACCTGGACGAGCAGCAGGCGCTGCGCGACGTCGAGGTCCGCAAGTCGCTGGAGCCCGCCTACACCCAGCTCGCCCTCAACGGCTCCGGGGGTCCCCTGGCCGACGAGCGCGTCCGCCGGGCCGTCGCCCGCGCCCTGGACCGCAAGGAACTGGCCAAGCTGGTGCTCACCCCGCTGGGCCTGCCCGCCGTCCCGGTCGGCAGCCACCTCGCGCTGAGCGGGCAGGCCGCCTACGCCGACAACAGCGACGCGATCGGCGACGAGGACACCCAGGCGGCGCAGGCGCTGCTCGCCGACGCCGGCTGGGTGCCGGGCGGCCCGGTCAAGGAGGAGAGGAAGGGCGAGAAGGCCGCTGGCCCCGAGGGCGATCGCGGGAAGGGCAAGAAGGAGCAGGAGGACAAGTCCGACGGCGGTGACGACGGCGCGTACATCGTCGGCGAGGACGACAAGAGCGGGGACGGCAAGAGCGGGGACGGCAAGTCGGGGGGCCGCGACGACGGCGGGGACCGGCACATCGCACAGGAGGGCAAGCACGGCGGTGTGCCCGGCGCGTACGCCCCCAAGGGCACGGCCGCGCCGGCCGCCGCCCCGGCGGGCCTGCTCGCCAAGGACGGCAAGGCGCTCGCGCTCCGCTTCGTGCTGCCGTCCGGCGCCGGCTCCGAGGTGCTGAACTCGGTCGCCCTGCGGATCTCGGCCATGCTGGAGCGGCTCGGGATCCGGACGACGATCACCAAGGTCTCCGACGAGAGCTACTTCAAGGACCACATCGCCTCCGGCGACTACGACCTCGCGCTGTACTCGTGGCCGTCCTCCGCGTTCCCGGCGACGGACGACCGGCCGGTCTACGCGAAGCCGGTACCGGCGGCGGACGGCTCCCTGAACGTCGAGCAGAACTACACGCGGGTGGGGACCGACCAGGTCGACCAGCTCTTCGACCAGGCCGTGGCGACGCTGGACGAGGACGAGGAGGTCTCCCTGATCCGCAAGGCGGACTCCAGGATCTGGGCCGCGGCGGGCTCGATTCCCCTGTACCAGCGGCCCCAGCTGGTGGGTGCGCGGAAGAACCTGGTCAACGCCGGGGCGTTCGGTTTCCAGACGCCGGTCTACGAGGACATGGGCTTCCTGAAGAAGGGGGCGAAGATCTCCCCCAGTCCCACCGGGTGACCTGCGCGGAGATCACCGCGTGGCCCTGAGAGGGCCGACTCACTCGGGGCCACGTACCATGGGGTGAGGCCGTGGCGTGTCCAGCCCGGCAGGGCCCGTGCGACACAGACGTACGCGCAGGGCGATCCTCACCACTCCGGGAGTACGGCAGCTTATGGCCACGCGCCACGACATCCGCAACGTCGCCATCGTCGCTCACGTCGACCACGGCAAGACCACCATCGTCGACGGCATGCTGAAGCAGGCCGGCGCGTTCGCCGCCCACCAGCTCGACTCGGTCGACGACCGCATGATGGACTCGAACGACCTGGAGCGTGAGAAGGGCATCACGATCCTCGCCAAGAACACGGCGGTCAAGTACCACCCGAAGGACGGCGGGGACCCGATCACCATCAACATCATCGACACCCCCGGCCACGCCGACTTCGGTGGCGAGGTCGAGCGCGGTCTGTCGATGGTCGACGGTGTCGTGCTGCTGGTGGACGCCTCCGAGGGCCCGCTGCCGCAGACCCGCTTCGTCCTGCGCAAGGCGCTCCAGCAGCGCCTGCCCGTCATCCTGTGCATCAACAAGACGGACCGTCCGGACTCCCGCATCGACGAGGTCGTCAACGAGACCTACGACCTCTTCCTGGACCTGGACGCGGACGAGGAGCAGATCGAGTTCCCGATCGTCTACGCCTGCGGCCGTGACGGCGTCGCGTCGCTGACGAAGCCGGCCGACGGCACCGTCCCGGCCGACAGCGACAGCCTGGAGCCGTTCTTCTCCACGATCCTGGAGCACATCCCGGCGCCGACGTACGAGGAGGACGCGCCGCTGCAGGCCCACGTCACCAACCTCGACGCCGACAACTTCCTCGGCCGGATCGCGTTGCTCCGCGTCGAGCAGGGCGAGCTGCGCAAGGGCCAGACGGTGGCCTGGATCAAGCGCGACGGATCCATCAGCAACGTGCGCATCTCCGAGCTGATGATGACCGAGGCGCTCACCCGCAAGCCCGCCGAGAAGGCCGGTCCCGGCGACATCTGCGCCGTCGCCGGTATCCCGGACATCATGATCGGTGAGACCCTCGCCGACACCGAGAACCCGGTCCCGCTGCCGCTGATCACGGTCGACGAGCCGGCGATCTCCATGGTCATCGGTACGAACACCTCGCCGCTGGTCGGCCGTGGCGGCACCGGCAAGGGCGCCGACGCGAAGGCGGCCGTGAAGGACCGCAAGGTCACCGCCCGCCAGGTCAAGGACCGCCTGGACCGCGAGCTGATCGGTAACGTCAGCCTCCGTGTCCTGGAGACCGAGCGTCCGGACGCCTGGGAGGTACAGGGCCGCGGTGAGCTGGCGCTCGCCATCCTGGTCGAGACCATGCGCCGGGAGGGCTACGAGCTCACCGTCGGCAAGCCGCAGGTCGTCACCAAGGAGGTCGACGGCAAGGTCTACGAGCCGGTCGAGCGCATGACGATCGACGTGCCCGAGGAGCACATGGGCGCCGTCACGCAGCTCATGGGTGTCCGCAAGGGCCGCATGGACAACATGTCCAACCACGGCTCGGGCTGGGTCCGCATGGAGTTCGTCGTCCCGTCCCGCGGTCTGATCGGTTTCCGTACCGAGTTCCTGACCCAGACCCGCGGCACCGGCATCGGCCACTCCATCCACGAGGGCCACGAGCCCTGGTTCGGCACGCTGCAGACGCGTAACAACGGCTCGCTGGTCGCCGACCGCGCCGGTGCCGTCACCGCGTTCGCGATGACGAACCTGCAGGAGCGCGGCGTGCTGTTCGTGGAGCCGGGCACCGAGGTGTACGAGGGCATGATCGTCGGCGAGAACTCCCGCTCCGACGACATGGACGTCAACATCACCAAGGAGAAGAAGCTCACCAACATGCGGTCCTCGACGGCCGACGTGGCCGAGTCGATCGTGCCGCCGCGCAAGCTGTCGCTGGAGCAGTCGCTGGAGTTCTGCCGTGACGACGAGTGCGTCGAGGTGACCCCGGAGGCCGTTCGCATCCGCAAGGTCAACCTCGACCAGCGTGAGCGGGCCCGCGCCGCGAGCCGCGCCAAGCACGGCTGATCCAGGACCCGTTGAGCCCGGGTGCCCCCCAGGATGGGGGCACCCGGGCTTTTTGCAACCCGTTTTCGGGACCCCTATGTCCGGCATGCGGAGATCGTTGCCCGATAGCCAAGTAACAAGTCCGTTTCGTGCCTTCTTCCGTCGAACACTTTGTCCAGATTTTGGAAGCTTCTGCGGCGATCCGTGACTGAATTGAGATCTACGGGCGGTGGTCGGTGGTCGACCCATGGCAGATAGTTAGCCGCGAAGCGCTCGGGTCAACGGGTCTCGCGCACTGTGGGGACAGTGTGCCGACTCACGAGCACCAGGGGGTGTCTGTCCCTCCGTCAGGGGTGTCGGAGGGACGACGGAAACCCTCTCCTGTTGGTGAACGCGTGGAGTCACTCATACCTTGAAACGGACGAACCGTGACAAGTCCTATCGACATTGAGGGCGGCGGGACTTCGGTCGTCGTCGACGGCGAACCAGGGCCGGAGGCGAAGGGCGAAACCGTCAAGCTCGAGGGCCGGTCTCCCGGCCAGCTGATGTGGATGCGCTTCAAGCGCGACCGCACGGGCGTGATCTCGGCCTACGTCGTGGGCTTCTTCTTCCTGGTCGGACTGCTCGCCCCGCTGATCGCCAAGCTGTACGGCAAGAACCCGTACACGGTGTACGCGGACGAGCGCCCGGACCTCTTCGACAGCGCCGGTGTGCCGGTACAGCCCAACGGAGGTATCAGCGGCGACTTCTGGTTCGGCCTCGAACCCGGCAACGGCTACGACGTCTTCACCAAGCTGATCTACGGCATCCGCACCTCCCTGACGATCTCGGTCGCCGTCACCCTCGCCGTGGTCGTGACCGGCATCCTGCTCGGTGTCGCGGCCGGCTATCTCGGCGGCAGGACCGACTACTTCATCGGCCGGGTCATCGACTTCCTGCTCGCCTTCCCGGCCCAGCTGTTCTTCATCGCGAGCATGCCGGTCGTGGTCTCCCTGTTCGTCAGCCCGCGCGACGAGACACCGACCTACGTCCGGGTGGTGGCCCTGATCCTGGTCCAGTGGTTCCTGGGCTGGATGGGCCTCGGCCGGATCCTGCGCGGCACCGCACTCGCCCTGCGGGAGCGGGAGTTCATCGAGGCGGCCAAGGTCAGCGGGGCCTCGCCGTGGCGGATCATCCGCAAGGAGATCCTGCCGAACATCGTCACCCCGCTGCTGGTGCAGTCGACGTATCTGCTGCCCAACTTCGTGACCGCCGAGGCCGGTCTGTCGTACCTGGGTGTCGGCATCGTCGAACCGACGCCGGACTGGGGGCAGATGTTCTCCAAGGCGTCCACCGAACTGGTGATGCAGAACGACATCACCTACATGTTCTTCCCCGGCGTCTCGATGATCATCTTCGTCGTCGCGTTCAACCTGCTCGGGGACTCGGTCAGAGACGCCTTCGATCCCAAGACCGCGCGCTGACCTGGCACCACGTCAACCACACGGTTCGTCACTTTTCACAGATGGGTGGGAAATTTCGTGATGAGTAGGGGCGGACGCCACGCATACGGCGCACTCTCCGTGCTCGCGGCCGGAGCTCTCGTGCTCACCGGTTGCAGCAAGGGCGGCAGCGACAGCAGCGCCAACGACAAGAAGGACC
This sequence comes from Streptomyces sp. NPDC001135, assembly GCF_053598395.1. Taxonomy (NCBI): domain Bacteria; kingdom Bacillati; phylum Actinomycetota; class Actinomycetes; order Kitasatosporales; family Streptomycetaceae; genus Streptomyces; species Streptomyces sp. NPDC001135. The sequence continues at coordinate 57,941 of NZ_JBSFKD010000006.1, forward strand.
AGGAGAACGCCAAACGGCAGCAGGCGTCGATCAAGTTCGGTGGGGCGGCGGACTCCACCGGCCCGGCGGCTCCGGTGCCCGGTGCCAAGCCGGGCGGCACCATGGAGGTGCTGCAGCGGGACTCGTACGCGCACCTCGACCCGGGCCAGATCTACGTCTCGGACCAGATGTCCGTCGCGCAGCTGCTGCACAGAGGCCTGACCGGCTACAAGGCCACCACCAACGACGGCAGCGGGCACGAGGTGGTCGGCGACCTCGCCACCGACTCCGGGACCACCACGGACGGCGGCAAGACCTGGAAGTACACGCTCAAGGACGGCATCAAGTTCCAGGACGGAACCCCGATCACGTCCAAGGACATCCGGCACAGCGTCGAGCGGCTCTTCGCGCCGTTCATCAACCAGGGCCCCGCCTACCTCCAGCAGTGGCTGGCCAACGCCTCCGGCGCCGCCTACCGCAAGCTGCTGCCCGACGGGCCGTACAAGGGCAAGCACCTGCCCGGCTCCGTCCTGGAGACCCCGGACGAAAAAACGATCATCTTCCACTTCAAGACCCCGCACCCCGACCTGCCCTACGCGCTGGCGATGTCCGGCTACGCGGTGGTCTCGGAGAAGGGCGACACCAAGCAGCGGTACGACAAGGCCCCGGTGGTGTCCGGCCCGTACAAGATCCAGTCGTTCAAGTCCGGCAAGTCGATGGTGCTGGTCAAGAACCCCCACTGGGACGCGAAGACGGACCCGATCCGGCACCAGTACGTGGACCAGTTCAACATCACGTTCAACCAGCAGTACGAGACCTCCACCAAGGCCCTGCTGGCCGACAGCGGCGCCGACCGGACCGGCATCAGCTTCAACAACCAGGTCGACGCGGGCAACCTGTCCCGGGTCCTCAAGGACCCGAAGATGAAGTCCCGCACGGTCGGCGGCTACCAGCCGTACGTGGGCCAGATGAACATCAACATGAGCCACAAGGCCATGCAGGACAAGACGGTCCGCGAGGCCATCGCCTACGCCCTGCCGATCACCCCGTTCCTGCGGGCCTACGGCGGCACCGACGCCATGGAGGTCGCGGGCGGCCTGATCTCCCCGACCGTCTCCGGCTACGACCCCACCTTCGACCCGTGGGGCAAGAAGAAGAAGCCCGCCGGCGACCCGGACAAGGCCCGTGAGCTGCTGAAGAAGGCCGGCAAGCTCAACATGAAGCTGACCTTCGGCTACATCAACACCCCCGAGGGCCAGCAGTACTCCACCGCCATGGCGGCGGGCCTGAAGAAGGCCGGCTTCGACGTCCAGCGCCAGGAGATCCCGTCCGAGACCTACTACGACCAGGTCTCCAAGGTGAACAACAACTACGACATCTTCCACACCGCGTGGGGTGCCGACTGGCCGTCCGCCTCGACCGTGATCCCGCCGCTGTACGACGGCCGTGTGATCGCCGACGGCGCGCAGAACTACTCGCAGGTCAACGACCCGAAGATCAACAGCGAGATCGACCGGATCGGCAAGATCACCGACCCGGTCAAGTCGGCGGCCGAGTGGGAGAAGCTCGACCAGTACATCGTGAAGGACAGCGTCAACGTCATCCCGACCGCGTACTACAAGCAGGTCCAGATCGCCGGCTCCCAGGTCGGCGGCCTCGTCTACGACGACGTGATCGGCGGCGTCGACCCGCGTCGCCTCTTCATCAAGTAACCGTCCCCGCCCGGTACCCGGCACCCTCCGCCAGCGGAGGGTGCCGGGTACCGCGGAGGCCGCCGACGTCTGAGAGCTGCCCTGTCATGCTGCGCTTCCTCGTGCGCCGGTTCATCGGTGCGGTCGTCATTCTGTTCCTGCTGAGCATCGTCACGTTCGTGCTGTTCTTCGGGGTGCCCCGGGACCCGGCGCTGATGATGTGCGGCAAGACCTGTAACCCGGACAGCATCGCGAACATCCACCATGTGCTCGGCCTCGACAAACCCATCACCGAGCAGTACGGGATCTTCCTGCACAACCTGTTCATGGGCAGCGGCCAGTTCGCCCAGGGACCCTGCCCCGCACCCTGCTTCGGCTACTCGTACCACACCAACGAGCCGGTCTGGGGCACGCTGATGGACCGGCTGCCCACCACCGTCTCGCTCACCCTGGGCGCGGCCGTGTGCTTCCTGTTCGTCGGCCTCGGCACCGGGCTCCTCGCCGCCTGGCGGCGAGGCACGCTGATCGACAAGACGGCCACCGCCGGCGCCATGGTGATCAGCTCGCTGCAGATCTACTTCCTCGGCCCGCTGGCCCTGGCGATCCTCGTCTACCAGACCCACTGGTTCGACAAGCCCGCCTACAACGAGTTCACCCAGGACCCGGTCTCCTGGTTCACCGGCCTGATCATCCCCTGGGTGATCCTCTCCACGATCTTCGCCGCGCAGTACACCCGTATGGCGCGGTCCTCGATGATCGAACAGCTCCAGGAGGAACACGTCCGCACCGCCCGGGCCAAGGGCATGTCCCGCCGATACGTGTTCTTCCGCTACGCCTGGCGCGGCTCGCTGATCCCCATCGTCACCATCTTCGGCATCGATCTCGGCTCGCTGTTCGGCGGCGCCATCATCACCGAGTACACCTTCGGCCTGCCCGGCCTCGGCAACCTCGCCGTCCAGTCCGTCTTCTTCAGCGACCTGCCGCTGCTGCTCGGCGTGATGCTCTTCTCCGCCAGCATGATCCTGCTGTTCAACATCGTCGTCGACGCCGCCTACGCCTTCATCGACCCGCGCGTGCGGCTGTCCTAAGGAGAGACACATGAGCACTCCCCTCCTCTCCGTACGGGACCTGCACGTCAGCTTCAAGACCGAGGACGGCGTCGTACGGGCCGTGGACGGGCTCTCCTTCGACCTGGAGCGCGGCAGGACGCTCGGCATCGTCGGCGAGTCCGGCTCGGGCAAGTCGGTGACCAACCTGACCATCCTCGGCCTGCACAACCCGATGTTCACCACGGTCGAGGGGGAAATCCTGCTGGACGGGCAGGAGTTGACCACGGCGCGGGAGTCCGAACTGGAGAAGCTGCGCGGCAACAAGGTCGCCATGATCTTCCAGGACCCGCTCACCGCGCTCTCCCCGTACTACACGGTCGGACGGCAGATCGCCGAGCCGTACATGAAGCACACCGGCGCCTCCAAGAAGGGGGCCTGGGAGCGCGCCGTGGAGATGCTCGGCAAGGTCGGCATCCCGAACCCCGCGGAGCGGGCGAAGGACTACCCGCACCAGTTCTCCGGCGGTATGCGCCAGCGCGCGATGATCGCCATGGCCCTGGTCTGCGACCCCGGCCTGCTCATCGCCGACGAGCCGACGACCGCCCTGGACGTGACGGTGCAGGCGCAGATCCTGGACCTGCTCAAGGACCTGCAGCAGGAGTTCGGCACCGGCATCGTCTTCATCACCCACGACCTGGGGGTGATCGCCGACATGGCCGACGACATCATGGTGATGTACGCGGGCGGCGCGGTGGAGCGGGGCACGGTCGACGAGGTGCTCAGAGCACCGCGCCACCCCTACACCTGGGGCCTGCTGAACTCGATGCCGCGCCTGGACTCCGACCTCGGTGGCCAGCTGTCCCCGATCCCCGGTTCACCGCCCTCACTGCTCAACCCGCCGCCCGGCTGCCGCTTCCACCCCCGCTGCACCTTCCAGGACCGGGTCGAGGGTACGGGCCGCTGTGTGCGCGAGCGTCCGCTGATGGCACCGGACCGGCCCTCCGCCTGCCATCTGACGCAGGAACAGAAGCAGACCATCTTCACCGAGGAGATCAAGCCCCGTCTGGGCTAGGAGGACAGTGTCATGACCGAGGGGACGACAGGGGAGACGGCAGGGGAGAGGGCGGGGGAGAGCGTCCTCACGGCCCCGCGTGAGCACGGCGCGGGCACGGACGGCGAGCCGCTGTTGCGGGTCTCGGGCCTGACCAAGCACTTCCCGGTCAAGGGCGGCTTCCCGATCCGCCGGACGATCGGTTCGGTACAGGCCGTGGACGGTATCGACCTCGCCGTGCACGCCGGGGAGAGCTTCGGCCTGGTCGGCGAGTCGGGCTGCGGCAAGTCGACCACGGGCCGGCTGATCACCCGCCTCCTGGAGCCGACCGGCGGCACGATCACCTACCGGGGCCGGGACATCAGCCGCGCCACGCGCAAGGAGCTCGCCCCGATCCGCTCCGAGATCCAGATGATCTTCCAGGACCCGTACTCGTCGCTGAACCCGCGGCAGACGGTCGGCAAGATCATCTCCAGTCCGATGGAGATCAACGGCATCAACCCGGCCGGCGGCCGGGAGAAGCGGGTCCGCGAACTCCTGGAGATCGTCGGCCTCAACCCCGAGCACTACAACCGCTTCCCGCACGAGTTCTCCGGCGGTCAGCGCCAGCGCATCGGTGTCGCGCGGGCGCTGGCCCTGGAGCCGAAGCTGATCGTGGCGGACGAGCCGGTCTCGGCCCTCGACGTCTCCATCCAGGCCCAGGTGGTGAACCTCCTCCAGAAGGTCCAGAAGGAACTGGGTATCGCGTTCGTCTTCATCGCCCACGACCTCGCCGTCGTCCGGCACTTCTCGCAGCGCGTCGCGGTGATGTACCTCGGCAAGATCATCGAGGTGGGTGACCGGGAGTCCATCTACACCCGGCCGCGCCACCCGTACACCCACGCCCTGCTGTCCGCCGTCCCCGAGGTGAACCTCGCGGTGGAGGACGCGGGCGGACGCGAACGCATCCGCCTGGCCGGCGACGTCCCGTCCCCCATCTCCCCGCCGTCCGGCTGCCGCTTCCGCACCCGCTGCTGGAAGGCCCAGGACAAGTGCGCGGCCGAGGAACCGCCGCTGGTGCGGATCCCCGGCAACCACGAGGGCCACCTGACGGCCTGCCACTTCCCGGAGGAGCCGACGACCGGGGCCCGGGACGAGGACATCGTGCTGGATCCGGCGCTGGCGGCGCTGGAGGAGGGCACGACGGACCAGGGGGACTCCGCCTAGGCGCGGCGTGCCACGGTGATGATCTCGGGAGCCGTGGGGGTCAGCGGTCCCCGCGCCCAGTCCCCGTACTGCTCGACGACCGTCAGCCCGGCGTCGGCCAAGAAGTCCCCCAGTGTGCGGGGGTCCAGGAAGCGCAGGACGCTGTGGCACACCCGGGGGGCCGGCCAGCCGTCGCCGTCGTAGGTCTCCGTGAACCGCACCCGGTCCCCGCCGGGCCCGTCGTCCTGGACCTCGTGCCACACCCGCACCGGTGTCCCGTCGGCGGCGGTGATCTCGTACACCCGCTCCGGGACCCACCGCTCCCAGACGCGGGCGGCCGGGTTGCGGGTCTCGAACACGAACCGCCCGCCGTCGGCGAGGGCCGCCCGGACCGCGCGCAGGGAGCCGCGGATGTCCTCGTCCCGGACCAGCTCCTGGAAGGCGTGTCCGGTCATGACGACGAGGTCGAATTCACGGGTCCACAGCCGGGTGCGCATGTCCCCGAGCACCCACTCGACGTCCGGCCGGGCCCGCCGTGCCTGTACGAGCATGGCGGGGGCCGGATCGAGGCCCATCAGCCGGCCCCGGTGCCCCTCGTCCCGGGCCCGGCGCAGCAGCCGCCCGGTGCCGCACCCGATGTCCAGCACCGAGCGGGCCTCACGCACCAGACCGAGGTAGAAGTCGTCACCCGGCCCCCAGGGGTTGAGGTGGTCGTAGAGCGCGGCGAGCGTGAGATCTGTGAAGACTTGATCCACCACCGCCGCAGTCTTGCACACGTTCCTGAACGATGGGTCAGTTTCCCGTGCAGTTTTTGAGCATCTCTCAGCTTTCGTGCTGCGCAGCGTCGATGAAAGAGGTGAAGGCGGTGGGTGCGACGGTGAGGGTGGCTCTCGCTGGGGGCCTTGAGCCGCGGACGGCCGTGCGGGTGTCCTGGTACGCGACTTCGACGGTGCGGGTGTTCGACGTGGAGTGAGCGGGCATGCCGAAGGCCCGCGTCCGGGGAGACGCGGGCCCTCGTTCCCTGGAAGCGGACGTCATGGGCTCGGGTCAAGGGGCCGGTGAAGTCCGTTCCGCAAGGGGCGGCTGACGGAGAAAGGGGTGTGTCAGGCCGCCGCCTCGGGGTCCTTGGAGAGACGGTCCTCGGAGGCGCGGGGAGCCGGGATCGTCTCCGTCGTCTCCGGGTAGTGGCACGCCGTCAGATGGCCCGGCTTGTTGCCCTCCGCCTGGACCAGCGGCGGTGCCTCGCTCGCGCACTTCTCCGTCGCCTTCCAGCAGCGGGTGCGGAAGCGGCAGCCGGAGGGCGGGTTGATCGGGGACGGGACGTCGCCGACCAGGCGGATGCGCTCGCGCGGCTCCGCGTCCACCGTCGCCTCGGGCACGGCGGACAGCAGGGCCCGGGTGTAGGGGTGGCGCGGGTTGCCGTACAGGTCGTCGCGGTCGGCGATCTCCACGATCTTGCCGAGGTACATCACCGCGACGCGCTGCGAGAAGTGCCGGACGATCGCGAGGTCGTGGGCGATGAAGACGAACGCGATGCCCAGTTCCTTCTGGACCTTCTGGAGGAGGTTCACCACCTGGGCCTGGATGGAGACGTCGAGGGCCGAGACCGGCTCGTCCGCCACGATCAGCTTCGGCTCCAGGGCCAGCGCGCGGGCCACACCGATGCGCTGGCGCTGACCGCCGGAGAACTCGTGCGGGAAGCGGTTGTAGTGCTCGGGGTTGAGGCCGACGATCTCCAGGAGTTCGCGGACCCGCTTCTCCCGGCCGCCCTCGGGCTGGATCCCGTTGATCTCCATCGGGCCCGAGATGATCTTGCCGACCGTCTGCCGCGGGTTCAGCGAGGCGTACGGGTCCTGGAAGATCATCTGGATCTCGGAGCGGATCGGGGCGAGCTTCCTGCGGTCCGCGTGCGTGATGTCCTGCCCGCGGTAGGTGATCGTGCCGCCGGTCGGCTCCAGGAGGCGGGTGATCAGCCGGCCCGTGGTCGACTTGCCGCAGCCCGACTCACCGACCAGGCCCAGGCTCTCGCCCTCGGCCACCTGGAAGTCCAGGCCGTCGACCGCCTGCACGGCGCCGACGGTACGGCGGATCGGGAAGCCGCCCTTGATCGGGAAGTGCTTGGTGAGCCCGGAGACGTCCAGGAGGGGGTTCGTGTTGCTCATGGTGTGAAGTCCCGTCTGGTGTCCGTCAGTTGTGCCGGGTTGCGGCGAAGTCGGCGAAGAGGTCCCGCTTCTGGTCCGAGGTGAGGTGGCAGGCGGAGCCGCGGCCCTCGGTCACCTCCAGCGTCGGGCGCTCGGTCGAGCACAGGCCGCCCGCCACCTTCTCGGTGAACGTGCAGCGCGGGTGGAAGCGGCAGCCGGACGGCGGGTTGAGGAGGGACGGCGGGGAGCCGGGGATGGGGGTGAGCGGCACGTCGACCGGCCCGTCCAGGCTCGGCATCGAGTTCAGCAGGCCGAGGGTGTAGGGGTGGTCCGGGGCGCTCAGCACCTGCTTCTTGGTGCCGCGCTCCACGCACCGGCCGCCGTACATCACCAGCACGTCGTCCGCGATGTCGGCGATCACGCCCAGGTCGTGCGTGATGAAGATGATCGCCGTGCCGAACTCCTGCTGGAGGTCCTTGAGCAGGTCCATGATCTGGGCCTGGACCGTCACGTCGAGGGCCGTCGTCGGCTCGTCGGCGATGAGCAGCTCGGGGTCGCAGACCAGGGCCATGGCGATCATCGCGCGCTGGCGCATACCGCCGGAGAACTGGTGCGGGTAGTCGTCGACGCGGGTGTCGGGCTGGGGGATGCCGACCCGGCGGAGCATCTCGATCGCACGGTCCCGGGCTTCCTTCTTGGAGGCGCCGGTGTGCTTGCGGTACGTCTCGGCGATCTGCGCGCCGATGGTGTGGTACGGCGAGAGCGAGGCCAGCGCGTCCTGGAAGATCATGGACATCTTGTTGCCGCGCAGCTTCTCCAGCTCGGACTCGGAGGCGTTGATCAGCTCCTTGCCCTCGAGGAGGATCTCGCCGTCCATCGTGGTGTTCCGCGGGTCGTGCAGGCCCAGGATCGCCATGTTGGTGACGGACTTGCCGGAGCCGGACTCACCGACGATGCCGAGGGTCTTGCCCTTCTCCAGGTCGAAGGAGAGCCCGTCGACGGCCTTGACGACGCCGTCCTCGGTGGAGAAGTGGACCCGCAGGTCGCGCAGGGAGAGGAAGGGGGTGCTCATGACTCTCCTTAGGCGAGGCGCACGCGCGGGTCGACGAGTGCGTACACGGCGTCGACGAGGATGTTGAAGACGACGATCGCGGCCGCCGCGACCAGGATGACGCCGAGCAGCACAGGAAGGTCGTTGGTGCCGACGGCCTTCACCGAGAGGGCGCCGATGCCCTGGAGGCTGAAGGTCCACTCGGTGATGATCGCGCCGCCGAGCAGCTGGCCGAGGTCGAGGCCGAAGATGGTGATGATCGGGCCCATCGCGCCGCGCCAGGCGAAGCGGAAGAACACCGCCCGGCGGGACAGTCCCTTGGCGCGGGCCGTACGGACGTAGTCCTCGCTGAGCGACTCGACCAGCTGGGAGCGCGTCATACGGGTGTAGTTGGCGGTGAAGATCAGCGACAGCACCAGCCACGGCACCAGCAGACCGGTGAACCACTTGCCCGGGTCGTCGGTGAACGGCGTGTAGTTGGCGCGGTCCAGCAGGTGCCACTGGTCCACGAGGAGGTACGTGGCGAGCACACCGACGACGAAGATCTGCATCGAGGACGCGACCAGCGACGCCGAGCTGGCGATCTTGTCGAGGGCCTTGCCCTGCTTCACCGCGGCCAGCATGCCCGTGCCGACACCGAAGAGCAGGAAGACCACGGAGCTGCCGAGGGCCAGGGAGAGCGTGGTCGGGAAGCGGTCCTCGATGGTGGCCATGACCGGCTCGCGGTTCTGGAACGAGTAGCCGAGGCACGGCGCGTCGCAGCGCCCGTACGAGGTGTAGTCACGCCCCACGAACAGGCCCTTGAGCCAGTCCCAGTACTGCACGGGGAGCGAGTGGTCGATCCCCAGGTTCTTCTTCACCAGGGCCAGGGTCTCGGGTGTGCAGACCTTGCCGCACGCGATGCGGGCGGGGTCGCGCGGAGCGGCGTAGAACAGGACGAACACCAGGGCGCTGATGATCAGCAGGATCACAGCGGCGCCGAGGGTCCGGCGGATGAGGAAGCGGAGCATGGCAGTTGGGTTTTCCTGACGGATGCCGTAGGGGGTGGAGAGGGCGGGGCGGCACGGGGCCGCCCCGCCGGGGGGTCGTACGTCAGGCCTTCACGAAGGTCTTGTACAGCAGGGTCGAGGCGAACTGCGGGTCCATCTGGGCGCCGCCGACCTTGGAGCCGTGCAGGTAGTAGCGGCGCTGGAAGGTCTCGGGAATGATCGGCGCGACCTCCTTCATGATCCGCTTGTCCAGCGCGGCCCAGGCCTTGCCCGCCTCCTGCTGGTCGGCGATCACCGCGTTCTTCTTGATCCCCTCGTTGATCCAGCTGATGTTGGTCTGCGAGATGTTGTTCTGGCCGTTGCCGATGGCGGCACCGTCGAACAGCGGCTGGATCACGGTGAAGGCGGTCGGCCAGTCCGGGGACCAGCCGAACCACATCACGTCGTAGGTGTTGTCGATCTGCTGGATCTGGTCGTAGTACGTGGTCTGGTCGATCGGCTTCATGACCGGCGTGAAGCCGGCCGCCTTCAGCGCGTTCTCGATGACGACCTTGGTCTTCAGGTAGGTCGGGTCACTCGGGAACGCGTAGACGATCTTCATGCCCAGCTTGCCGGCCTCCTTCAGGAGGGCCTTGGACTTCTCCGGGTCGCCCTGCGGCTTGGTGTTCTTGCCGTAGAGGTCGTACTTCTCGTAGCCGATGAGGTCCGGGCTCATGATCGAGGTCGCGAAGTCACCGGCGGTCGGGCCGCCGTAGATCTGCCGGATCTGCTGCAGCGGCCAGGCGTGGTTCAGGGCCTGGCGGACCTTCAGGTCGGTGACGCGCTTGGTGTTGATCGCGTAGTAGTACAGACCGGTGAGGAGGCCGTTGAAGGTACGCGCCTTCAGCTGCGGGTCGGTGAGCACCTTCTGGATGCGCTCGGCCGGGACTTCCTTGTAGATCGACACGGCCTGCTTGTCGTTGCCCTGGTCCGCGATGAAGCGGTCGGTGGACGTGAGGATCGTGACACCGAACTCGAACTCGAAGCTGTCCGGGTAGGCGTTGCGGATCGAGTCGGTCGCCGGGTCCCAGTGCGCGTTGCGGACCAGGACCATCGACTTGTCGGTCGTGTGCGCCTTGATCTTGTACGGACCGCAGGCGGCCGGCCGCTTGTCGTACTTCTCCTTGGTGTCCAGCTTCGGCGAGGTGGCGGCGTACGAGTGCATGCCCAGCGTGAAGTTGAAGTCCGGCTTGGCCTCGGCCAGGTGGAAGGTGATCGTGCGCTTCGCCTTGTCGGTGACGATCGAGTCGAGGTGCTTGCCCTTGTACGGGCCCTCGTAGGCGTCACGCCACTTGGCGCCCTTGCCGGTCAGCGCCATCTGGACGTAGGTGGCGGACTCGGTGATGAACGGGGCCCACAGGCGCTCGATGCCGTGGCGCACGTCCTCGACGGTCAGCTCGCTGCCGTCCTCCCACTTCAGACCCTCCTTCAGCGTGAAGGTCCAGGTCTTGTTGTCCTTGGAGGCGGTGCCGGTGTCGGTGGCGAGGTCGCCGACCAGCGTCTGGTGGCCCTGGGCGTCGGTCTTGTAGCCGGTCAGGCAGCGGTGCAGGAGCAGCGCGGCCGAGGAGTTGTACGCGTAGTAGATGCGCTGCGGGTCCAGGTGGGAGAAGTCCTGCGGCGACAGACCGTAGATCGTGCCGCCCTTCTTCGCACCGGGGATCTCCGGGGCCGGGCCGGTCGAGTCGGCCTTGGTGCCGATGGCGACCTTGGCGGCCGTGTAGGAGGTGGCACCGTCGGTCGGGCTGCCGTTGCCGCCCCCGCCGCCGCTGCTGCACGCGGACAGCAGCGTCGAGCCTGCGGCCGCGACAGAGGTGGCGATGACGAAGTTTCTGCGGGAGAGAGACATGGCTGACCCGTTCGTAGTGGAGGAAAAGAGGTGCTTGCGCCTGGCCGGGCCCCGTCGCCCGGCCGGGGCGGAACTCAGCGCTTGGTCTTCGGGTCCAGGGCGTCGCGGACCGAGTCACCGAGGAGGTTGAAGGCGACGACGAAGATCACCATGGCCAGGCCCGGGAAGAGCATGAAGGTGATGTCGTCCTGGTAGACCTTGGCGCCGTTCTGGATCATCACGCCCCAGTCGGGGGTGGGGTCCGAGAGGCCGACGCCGAGGAAGGCGAGGGCGGCTTCCGTGGTGACGTAGGTCGGCAGGAGGAGCGTTGCCTGGATGAGGATCGGGGTCCACAGGTTGGGCAGCAGTTCCTTGAAGATGATCCGGGCCGGGGAGGCACCGGTGACCTTGGCCGCCTCCACGAACTCGCGCTCGCGCAGGGCGAGTACCTCACCGCGCAGCAGACGCGCGATGGAGGCCCAGCCGAAGGCCGTCATCACGAGGATGAGGCTGGTGACGGTCAGCCAGACCGGGGTGGCGTCCGTCGGCGCGACGAAGATCGCCATGACCACCGGCCAGAAGGCGATGAAGAACAGCGTCTGCGGGAACGCCAGCAGGATGTCGATCACGCGGCCGACGAAGTAGTCCGTCTTGCCGCCCAGGTAGCCGGCGGTGATGCCGATGACGACACCGAGCAGGACCGTCAGCAGGGCGGCGGCCGTGGCGATCAGCAGCGAGTTGCGGATGCCGTACAGCAGGAAGGTGAAGACGTCCCGCCCGAGCTGCGGCTCGATGCCGAACCAGAAGTCGGAGCTGATGCCGCCGTTGGGCTTGATCGGGTAGCCGAACTGGTTGAACAGGCCCGGGATGTTCATGCCGTACGTGGTGTACGGGTCCTTGCCGTACACCTTGGCGATCAGCGGCGCGGCGATGCCCACCACGAAGAAGAAGATCACCACGAAGGCGGATATGACGCCCGAACGGTCCCGCTTGAAGCGGGTCCAGGCCAGCCGTCCCGGAGAGCGGCTCTCGGTGCCCTTCGGGTTGCCGGGCTTCGCCGATGGGGCGCTGTCTTCTTTGGTCACCTCGAGTGGGGCGGCCGACGAAGGGGTTGGGGGGGTCATGATGCTCCGTGCCCTGTGGTCAAGGCTCCGCAGGGCGCTCCCCTACGGGCTACGCCGGACTTTTTCAACGCAATTCATTCAAGGTCAATAAATTCTCGGTCGCCTTGGTTGCGTCTTTACGTTCTTTACTTGATCTTGACCGTTCCGTAGCTACGCGGGTAGCACGCCGTAATCAATCCGTGCTTCACATCGGACCAACTGCACCAATCGGGCAATGAGTTCGATATGCGGACGGCAGTGTGTCGAAATGCGTACATCGACACGTCACAATCCAACGTTTCGGCAACGTTGCACGGAGATCTGTTGCGCGGTCCGCGCAAGATCGTCCGGGCTCGCCCAGGTGGCTGTCTGCATTCGGATGACGTGTCCCCCTAAAGGCCCCCAATCCAGCGACGGGCATGCGATATGCCCTGTATGAGTCGATATTGGCCGGTATCTGATTCGATAGTGACCGGTATCGGATCGGTGAGCGCTCAGGAGGCACTGCATGCGTGGAAGAACGCACGCCGGACGGGCCGCCTGCGTGATCGCCACGGGGCTGCTGGCCGCCGGCTGCGGGGGCGGCGGCGGGTTCGGCGGCCCCGGTGTCCTGACCTCCTCCTGGGGTGACCCGCAGAACCCGCTGGAGCCCGCCAACACCAACGAGGTGCAGGGCGGCAAGGTCCTCGACATGATCTTCCGGGGTCTGAAGAAGTACGACCCGAGGACCGGCAAGGCCCAGAACATGCTCGCCGAGCGCATCGACACCCCCGACTCGCGGCACTTCACCGTCACCGTCAGGAACGGCTGGAGGTTCAGCAACGGCGAACCGGTCACCGCCCGGTCCTTCGTGGACGCCTGGAACTACGGGGCGAGCCTCAGGAACAACCAGAAGAACGCGTACTTCTTCGGCTACATCGAGGGCTACGACAAGGTCCACCCCGACAGCGGCGCGCAGACCGCCGACACGCTGTCCGGACTCAGGGTCACCGGCCCCAGGACGTTCACCGTCACCCTCGGCCAGAAGTTCTCCAGCTTCCCCGACACCCTCGGCTACGCGGCCTACGCCCCCCTCCCGCGCGCCTTCTTCACCGACCACGCGGCCTGGGTGAGCAAGCCGGTCGGCAACGGGCCCTACCAGATCGAGTCGTACACCAAGGGCTCCGCGATGAACCTGAGGAAGTGGGACGCCTACCCCGGCCCCGACCCGGCCCGGAACGTCGGCGTGACCCTGCTGGTGTACACCGACAGCGGCACCGCGTACACCGACGTGCTGGCCGGCAACCTCGATCTGGTCGACGACGTGCCGGCCAGCCAGCTCAAGAACGTCGGGACCGACCTGAACGGCCGCTACATCAACACCCCGGCCGGCATCCTGCAGACCCTGGCCTTCCCCTACTACGACCCGAAGTGGAACACCGCCGGGGCACGGAAGGTCCGCACGGGCCTGTCCATGGCGATCAACCGCAAGCAGATCACCGAGACCATCTTCCGGAACACCCGCACCCCGGCCACCGACTGGACCTCCCCGGTCCTCGGCGAGGCCGGCGGCTACAAACCCGGACTGTGCGGCCACGCCTGCGACTACGACCCCGCGCAGGCCCGGAAGCTCATCCAGGAGGGCGGCGGGATCCCCGGCGGCCGGCTGACGATCACCTACAACGCGGACACGGGCTCGCACCGGCAGTGGGTGGACGCCGTGTGCAACTCCATCAACAACGCCCTCGGCGACGACAGGGCCTGCGTCGGCAACCCGATCGGCACCTTCGCCGACTACCGCAACCAGACCACCCACCAGAAGATGACCGGCCCCTTCCGGGCCGGCTGGCAGATGGACTACCCGTTGATCCAGAACTTCCTGCAGCCGCTGTACTACACGGGCGCCTCCTCCAACGACGGCAAGTGGTCCGACAAACGGTTCGACCGGCTCGTCGACCGGGCCAACGCCGAGACCGCGCAGCCCACCGCCGTCCGGCTCTTCCAGCAGGCCGAGGAGGTCGTCCGCGACAACATGGCCGCCATCCCCCTCTGGTACCAGAACGGCAGCGCCGGCTACACCTCCCGGCTCTCCCACGTGGCCCTCAACCCCTTCAGCGTGCCGGTCTACAACGAGATCAAGGTCGGCTGAGACGCATGGGGCGCTATGTCGCGAGGCGGCTGCTCCAGATGGTCCCGGTGTTCATCGGGTCGACGCTGCTGATCTTCCTGATGGTGAACGTGATGGGCGACCCCATCGCCGGCCTGTGCGGGGAGCGGGCCTGCGACCCGGCGACGGCCGCCCAGCTGAAGCGGGAGTTCGGCTTGGACAAGCCGCTCTGGCAGCAGTACGCGACCTACATGGGCAACGTCCTGACCGGCGACTTCGGCACCGCCTTCAACGGCCAGGAGGTCACCGAGCTGATGGGATCGGCGTTCCCCGTCACCATCCGGCTCACGATCGTCGCGATCCTCTTCGAGATCGTCGTCGGCGTGTCGCTGGGCGTGCTGACGGGCATGCGGCGCGGCCGGCCCGTCGACACCGGGGTCCTGCTGGCCACCCTGGTGGTGATCTCCGTCCCCACCTTCGTCACCGGCCTGCTGCTCCAACTGCTGCTCGGCATCAGATGGCAGTGGATCAGCCCGTCCGTGCGCTACGGAAGTTACGACGAGCTGATCGTGCCCGGCCTGGTCCTCGCCTCCGTCTCCCTCGCCTACGTCACCCGGCTGACCCGCACCGCCATCGCGGAGAACAAGCGGGCCGACTACGTCCGTACGGCGATCGCCAAGGGCCTGCCCCGGCGCCGGGTGATCGTCCGGCACCTGCTGCGCAACTCCCTGATTCCCGTGGTCACCTTCATCGGTGCCGACATCGGCGCGCTGATGGGCGGGGCGATCGCCACCGAGCGGATCTTCAACATCCATGGCGTCGGCTTCCAGCTCTACCAGGGCATCCTGCGCCAGAACACCCAGACGGTGGTCGGTTTCGTGACCGTCCTCGTCCTGGTCTTCCTCGTCGCCAACCTCCTCGTCGACCTCCTGTACGCCGTACTCGACCCGAGGATCCGCTATGCCTGAGCAGCCGTACGAGCCCGAGGGCGCGATCGCCGGGACCGGCATGGGCGGGACGATGGACCTGGGCGCGAGCGAGGCGGCCACCCTGGAGCGGACGCCCGGGGGACCGGAGGGCACCGGGCCGTCCGGCAGGCCTCGCTCCCTGTGGTCCGACGCCTGGCGGGACCTGCGCCGCAACCCGGTGTTCCTGATCTCGACCCTGGTCATCGTCTTCCTGGTCTTCATCTCCCTGTGGCCCTCGGCGATCGCCTCCGGCAGCCCCCTGAAGTGCGACCTCGCCAGGGCCCAGGACGGCCCGGGGCCGGGCGCGCCCTTCGGGTACGACGGCCAGGGCTGCAACGTCTACACGCGCACGGTGTACGGCGCGCGTACGTCCGTCACGGTGGGCGTCCTGGCGACCCTCGGGGTGGCCGTCGTCGGGGCGGTGCTGGGTGCCCTCGCCGGGTACTTCGGCGGCGTCTGGGACTCGGTCCTGTCCCGGATCACCGACATCTTCTTCGCGATCCCGGTGGTCCTGGGCGGTCTCGTCCTCCTGTCGGTGGTCACCAGCAACACGGTCTGGCCGGTGATCGGCTTCATGGTCCTGCTGGGCTGGCCGCAGATCAGCCGGATCGCCCGCGGCTCGGTCATCACCGCCAAACAGAACGACTACGTCCAGGCCGCCCGCGCCCTCGGCGCCTCCGACTCCCGCGTCCTGCTGCGCCACATCGCCCCGAACGCCGTGGCCCCGGTGATCGTGGTGGCGACCATCGCCCTCGGCACCTACATCGCGCTGGAGGCGACCCTGTCGTACCTCGGAGTGGGACTGAAACCGCCCAGCGTCTCCTGGGGCATCGACATCTCCAACGCCTCCCCGTACATCCGCAACGCCCCCCACGCCCTCCTGTGGCCCTCGGCCGCCCTGGCCATCACGGTCCTGGCCTTCATCATGCTCGGCGACGCCATCCGCGACGCCCTCGATCCGAAGCTGAGGTGATGGCGGGTGCTGCGGTGCCGCGATCCACGGGGGGACCGGGCGGCCGGGGGTGACCGGTGGCGCGAAGCGGGGGCGGGGTGGGAAGGGACGCGTGTCGGCGCGGGTCCGCTGTGGACTGCGGACGCGTCGGCGATCAGTGTGTCCGTCCTCGTCATGCTCGGCGACGCCATCCGCGACGCCCTCGATCCGAAGCTGAGGTGATGGCGGGTGCTGCTCGAAGTGCGGGATCTGCGGGTGGAGTTCCGGACGCGGGACGGGGTGGCGCATGCCGTCAACGGGGTGAGTTACGAGGTCGACGCGGGGGAGACCCTGGCCGTGCTCGGGGAGTCCGGGTCGGGCAAGTCCGTCACCGCGCAGGCCGTCATGGGGATCCTCGACATGCCGCCGGGGAGGATCACCGGGGGCGAGATCCTGTTCCAGGGGCGGGATCTGCTCACCCTGAAGGAAGAGGAGCGGCGGAGGATCCGGGGCGCCGGGATGGCGATGATCTTCCAGGACGCCCTGTCGGCCCTCAACCCCGTCCTGTCCGTCGGGGACCAGCTCGGCGAGATGTTCGTCGTGCACCGCGGCATGTCGAAGAAGGACGCGCGCGGCAAGGCCGTCGAGCTGATGGAGCGGGTGCGCATCCCGGCCGCCGCCCAGCGTGTCCGCGACTACCCCCACCAGTTCTCCGGCGGCATGCGCCAGCGCATCATGATCGCCATGGCGCTGGCCCTGGAACCGGCGCTGATCATCGCCGACGAGCCCACCACCGCCCTGGACGTCACCGTGCAGGCCCAGGTCATGGACCTGCTCGCCGAGTTGCGGCGCGAGTACCGCATGGGGCTCATCCTCATCACCCATGACCTGGGGGTCGTGGCGGACGTCGCCGACCGGATCGCCGTGATGTACGCCGGGAAGATCGTCGAGTCGGCACCCGTGCACGACATCTACAAGGCGCCCGCCCACCCCTACACCCGCGGCCTGCTGGACTCCATCCCCCGCCTGGACCAGAAGGGACAGGAGCTGTACGCCATCAAGGGCCTGCCGCCGAACCTGATGAACGTCCCGCCCGGCTGCTCCTTCCACCCGCGCTGCCCGATGGCCAGGGACGTCTGCCGCACCGACGAACCCCCGCTGTACGAGGTCTCCGGCGTACGCGGCAGCGCCTGCCACTTCTGGAGGGAGTGCCTGGATGACCGCGACCACTGAGCCGATCCTCGAGGTGACCGGGCTGGTCAAGCACTATCCGCTCACCCACGGCATCCTGTTCAAGCGGCAGGTCGGCGCGGTGAAGGCCGTCGACGGCGTCGACTTCACCCTCGGCCGGGGCGAGACCCTCGGCATCGTCGGGGAGTCGGGCTGCGGCAAGTCGACCGTCGCGAAGATGCTCTGCAGTCTCGAACGCCCCACGGCCGGCTCCATCAGGTTCAAGGGAGAGGACATCACCCGGCTGTCCGGCAAGGCACTCAAGGCGGTCCGACGCAACATCCAGATGGTCTTCCAGGACCCGTACACCTCCCTCAACCCCCGTATGACGGTCGGGGACATCATCGGGGAGCCGTACGACATCCACCCCGAGGCCGCACCGAAGGGAGACCGCCGCCGCCGGGTCCAGGAGCTGCTGGACGTGGTCGGCCTCAACCCGGAGTACGTCAACCGCTACCCGCACCAGTTCTCCGGCGGCCAGCGCCAACGCATCGGCATCGCACGGGGGCTGGCCCTGCGCCCGGAGGTGATCGTCGCCGACGAGCCGGTGTCCGCGCTGGACGTCTCGGTCCAGGCCCAGGTGATCAACCTCCTGGACCGCCTCCAGTCGGAGTTCGACCTCTCCTACGTCTTCATCGCGCACGACCTGTCCGTCGTCCGGCACATCTCCGACCGGGTGGCGGTGATGTACCTCGGGCGGATCGTGGAGACCGGCCGGGACGCCGAGATCTACGACCACCCCACGCACCCCTACACCCAGGCGCTGCTGTCGGCGGTCCCGGTCCCGGACCCCGAGGCACGCGAACACCGTGAGCGGATCATCCTCACCGGCGACGTGCCGTCCCCGGCGAACATCCCCTCCGGCTGCCGCTTCCGCACCCGCTGCTGGAAGGCGCAGGAGCGCTGCGCCCGCGAGGTCCCGGCCCTCGCGGTACCGGCCGCCTTCCGCGACACGTCGGGCCCGGCGGCCCACGCCTCGGCCTGCCACTTCGCGGAGGAGCGGCAGGTGGTGCCGGCGGAGGGCGGCGAGCACGGCAACGGGCCGGGATGACATGGCGCACCCCGGCCCGTTCACGGCACCCGCACGGCCGTACGCTGATCAGCCTCGCGCGTCCGTATATCGGTACGGCTTCCGCGAAGTTGCCCGCGTGTTAACGCGGTTGGCGGTCATTTTCCCGGCTGGGGCAGGGCACGCCGGAGGAAGTCCAGCTGCAGCCGCAGCAGGTTCTCCGCGACGGTCTCCTGCGGGGTCATGTGCGTCACCCCGGACAGCGGCAGGACCTCGTGCGGGCGGCCCGCGGCGAGCAGGGCGGAGGACAGCCGCAGGGAGTGGGCGACGACGACGTTGTCGTCCGCCAGCCCGTGGATGACCATCATCGGGCGGTGCGGTTCGGCCGGGTCGACCAGACCCGCGTCGTCGATCAACGAGTTGCGGCGGTAGACCTCCGGCTGTTCGTCCGGGTGGCCGAGGTAGCGCTCCTGGTAGTGGGTGTCGTACAGGCGCAGATCGGTGACCGGGGCGCCGACGACCGCCGCGTGGAAGACGTCCGGGCGCCGCAGCACCGCCAGCGCCGCCAGATAGCCGCCGAAGGACCAGCCGCGGATCGCCACCCGGCCCAGGTCCAGCGGGAAGTCCCCGGCGAGGGCGTGCAGCGCGTCCACCTGGTCCTGGAGCACGACGGCCGCCAGCTCGTCCCGGACCGCCTTCTCCCAGGCCGGCGAGTGCCCCGGGGTGCCGCGTCCGTCGGCCACGATCACCGCGAAGCCCTGGTCGGCGAACCACTGCGAGGTGAGGTGGGGGTTGTGCGCGGCGAGCACCCGCTGGCCGTGCGGGCCGCCGTAGGGGTCCATCAGGACGGGCAGGGGCGTGTCACCCTGGTAGTCGCGTGGCATGAGCACGGCGCACGGAATTCGGCGTGCGCTCCCCTGGGTGAGGGTCACCCGCGGGGACAAACCGGGATCTTCGGCGTATGACCGGACAGTCACCGCCGGTTTTCCGTCACGCAGCACCTGGACACGGGTGCCCGGCCTGTCCAGGCTTGCCGACACGAGCACCGTCACGCCCCCGGCGCGCACCGCCGAGTGCACGCCGGGCTCCTGCGACACGCGCTCCACGCCCAGCTCGTTCACCCGGTACACATGGACCTCGCCGGTCTCCGGCTCCTCGGCCGCCGTGCCCGCCGAGGCGGAAACCAGCACGTCGTCGGCGCCCACGTCCAGTACCGCGCGCAGATGCAACTGGCTGCCGGTCAACGGCCGTTCGCCGACGGCCAGTACCCGGGCGCCCCCCTCGTCCGCGATCCGGACAAGCTGCCCGGAGGGGCTCCAGCAGGGCACTCCGGCGAACAATTCAAGCCAACTTGGATCTTCGTCCGCGTGCACCATGCGCGTCGCCCCGGTGTCCGGGTCCACCGCCAGGAACAGCTGGCTGCGCTGGTCCCGCGCCTGCACCAGCACCAGCGGCGCACCCGCCGCTGACCAGTGCACACGTGCCAGATACGGATAGCGGGCCCGGTCCCACGCGACCTCCGTGCGCACCCCGTCGAGCCCGATGACGAACAGCCGCACGTCCGCGTTGGGCGTGCCGGCGGCCGGGTACGCGACGTCGTGCGGCGCGCGCTCCGGGTGGGCCGGATCCGCGATCCACCACCGCCGCACCGGCGTGTCGTCCACGCGCGCCACGAGCAGCCGGCGGCCGTCCGGCGCCCACCAGAAACCGCGCGAACGCCCCATCTCCTCGGCCGCGACGAACTCCGCGAGCCCGTAGGTGACCTGCCCCGGGCCTGCCGCCGGCTCCGGCTCCGCCAGCGCCCGGTCGTCCTCGCCCTCGGCGCCCACGACCCGCAGCGCACCCCGGGCGACATACGCGACGTGCCGGCCGTCGGGGGAGGGGCGCGGGTCGATCACCGGTCCCGGCACCCGGAGTTCCCGTGTCGTGCCGGCCCGCAGCTCGGCCGTGAAAAGCCGCCCCGACAAGGCGAAAGACGCCAACTCCACGGCCGTGTCGGTGGCGTAGCCGACGATGCCCGCACCCCCCTCCCGGCTGCGTTCCCGGCGCGCCCGCTCCTCGGTCGAGAGCTCTTCGCGGGCGCCGCCGAGAAGGAGGCCCGGATCCGCCGCCGGGCGCTCTTCGCCCCCCGGAAGGTCCATGACCCAGAGGGAGTTGGCCCGGTCCGTGCCGGAGCCGGAGCGCAGGAACACGACACGGGAACCGTCGGGCGCCACGGTGAACGCGCGCGGCGCGCCGAGCGTGAACCGCTGGGTCCGGGCGTGCCGACGGGGGAAGGAGTCAGGCTCGGTCGTCATACCCCGACCATATTGGCCATGCGCCCCCTTGTGCGGCTGTGCGCCGAGCGATGCGCGAGCACGGATAGTTATGATCACTACCGCTGCGTGGGTATGAACCTGCTGGCGTCCGCATGGATTTGCTCAACTGATCTAGATCTGGCGATCTTTGGAGGTGAGCCGCCGTGGCACTCTCGATTTCGGCGGTGGTGCTGCTGGCGATCATCGTCTTCCTGCTGATCAAGAAGTCAGGACTGAAGGGCGGCCATGCGGTCGTCTGCGTCCTGCTCGGCTTCTATCTCGCCTCCTCGACCGTCGCCCCCACGATCAGCGAGCTGACGACGAACGTCGCCAGCATGATCGGCAGCATCAAGTTCTGAGCGGCGTCCGGCTCGGCCTGCCGCGCCGCGAGGGCGGGGCGGCCTCGTAGGGTGGTCCCATGACGGAACTGCCAGCCCGGCGTCTGCTGCTGGTGCACGCGCACCCGGACGACGAGTCGATCAACAACGGCGCGACCATGGCCAGGTACGCGGCCGAGGGCGCCCATGTGACCCTGGTCACCTGCACCCTCGGGGAGCGGGGCGAGGTCATCCCGCCGGAGCTGCGGCACCTGACGGGCCCGGCACTGGGCGCCCACCGGCGCGGGGAGCTGGCCGCCGCCGTGCGCGAGCTGGGCGTGACGGACGCCAGGCTGCTCGGCGGGGCGGGGCGGTACGGGGACTCCGGCATGATGGGCATCCCGGACAACGAGGACCCCGGGTGCTTCTGGCAGGCCGATGTGGACCAGGCCGCCGGGCACCTCGCCGAGGTGATCCTCGAGGTCCGCCCCCAGGTCCTCGTCACCTACGACGACCACGGCGGGTACGGCCACCCCGACCACATCCAGGCCCACCGCGTCGCCATGCGCGCCGTCGACCTCGCGGCCGAACGCGGCCACCGGATCGCCAAGGTCTACTGGAACCGCGTCCCGCGCTCCGTCGCCGAGGCCGCCTTCGCCCGCCTCCAGGACGAGCTGTCGGTACTGCCGTTCGACAAGAGCGCGTCCCTGGACGACGTACCCGGCGTGGTCGACGACGAGCGGGTCACCACCGCCGTCGACGGCGGCGCCCACGGCGCGGCCAAGGCCGCCGCGATGCGCGCCCACGCCACCCAGATCGCCGTGGCCGAGCCGTACTTCGCGCTCTCCAACGAACTGGCCCAGCCGCTGTTCACCACCGAGTACTACGAGCTGGTGCACGGCACGGCGCGGCCCGGGGAGACCGACCTGTTCGCCGGACTCGACCTGCAGGAGACGCCATGAGCAACCCGGGACAGGGCCCGCTGCTGGCCCAGCCGCTGCGCCCGCCCTCGGCCGGACGGGCCGCCGCCCATGTCGGCCTCTTCCTCCTCGGCGCCGTCACCGGTGCCGCCGGCACCCTCGTCCAGGCCGCCTGGTTCCCCGGCGGGCTGCTGCTCGCCCTCGCGGGCGCGGCCGGCCTCTTCCTGGGCGGGGCGCAGGCCACCGGCGGCCGGGGCGGGGCGGTCGCACCGGTGGCGGGCTGGATCGTCGCCGTCGTCCTGCTCACCACCTCGCGCCCCGAAGGCGACTTCCTGTTCAGCGCGGGAGGCGGTTCCTACCTCTTCCTGCTCGGTGGCATGGCCCTCGCTGTGATCTGTGCCACCGTTGGCGCCGGGCGGCAACCTCGCGGCGGTGCCGCCCGACTTGGCAAGTGACGTACCACTTCGCCGTGCGGTGCACGTGCGAGTCCGGTGTGGGTTTCCTCAGCGGTCATGGGATACGCGCCAGAAGTGGCCAGTATGGTGGTGCGCGCCGCCGAGCCTCCCCCGCTCCCGGCTTCACTCGAGCGGGGGGACCCCCATCGTGAGGTCGTGTCGGGCGGTGGAGCCAACTGGGAGAACCTGCCTTGAGTCGTGAAACTGACACTCCGTCCTCCGGGCCCAACGGGCGCGGCGGAGCCGCATACCCTTCCGGCACGCCGCCGTACGGGACCCCCATGGCTTCCGGTGACGGTGCGGACGCGGGCCGTTCGGGCACGCGGCCGGAGGAGAAGAAGACCGAGACCACGCTGACGACCCGGATCCGCATCAACATCCCCGGATCCCGGCCCATCCCGCCCGTCGTCGTGCGCAAGCCCGTCGGGGACGCCGACGGTGCCGGGGACGAGGCGCCCGCCGACGTGCGGCCCGCTGCCGACCGGACCACCACCGGGACCGGCACCGCCGAGCCCGCCGCCGAGCCCGCGGCCCAGGCCGAGGAGAAGACCAGCGACTGGTTCGCTCCCCGCAAGTCCGGCGCCGGCAAGGGCGGTCCGGCCGGCGGCGGCACGAACGGGACCGGGATGTCCGGTGGTTCCACCCCGGCCTCCGGCGCGTCGGGCACCCGTTCGGGTGGTCCGGGAGCATCCGGTGCGGCCGGTACCACCGGCGCACGCCCGGGCGGCGGCCGTCCCGGCGGTGTGGTCGGCTCCATGAGCGTGCCGGGCGGCTCCCGTTCCGGCAGCACGAACGGCAAGGGCCTGCCCGGCGCCACCGGCGGCCCCGTCGCCCCCGGACACGGCGGCGGCACCGGCTCCTTCGACGTGACCGAGGCACTGGCCGCGGGCCCGCTGGGCGGCGGCTCCCGCCCCGGCGCGTCCGGCGGCGAACCGCGCCGCGACGACCTGCCCTACTTCTCGGAGAACGGCGGCCAGGACCCCTTCGGCGCCGCGGACCCGACCGGCCAGGACGGCTTCGGCGGTACGGCGGGCGCCAGCGGACCGAACGGTCCCGGCGGCGCCAGCGGCTTCAACGGCCCGCGCGGCCAGGGCGGTCCCGGCGGCCCGCAGGGCCCGGCCGGCCCCACCAGCGGCCCGGTCACCGGCGACGGCCCCCTCCTCCCGTCGGCCGGCGGCCCCGGCCCGGACGGCGGCGAACCCTTCGACGGCCCCCGCCCCGGGGGCTCGCTCGGCACGGGAGACGGCTACGGTGGCCCCGGCGGCCGGGGCACCCAGCCTCCCCGCAGCGCCCTCGCCGATCTCGCCGACCTCGAAGGTCCGTCCGGCCCCGGCGGCCCCGGCGGTCCGGGTACCGGCTCCGGTGGTCCCGGCGGCCGGTCCGGCGGTCCCACGGGTCCCGGCCGGTCCGGCGGCCCCACCGGACTCGGTCCGGGCGGCGGGCTCAGCGACGACACCGCGATCCTCACCCCGCAGAAGCCGGCCCCCGAACCGGGCACGCCCGGCTACCGCCCGGCCGACAACGTCTCCGGACACACCGTCACCAGCGGCATCCCGGTCATCCCCGACGCCGGCACCTCCCCGTTCGGCGGCGCCCGGCCCGACGGCCCGGCCGCGCAGACCCCGGCCAAGCCGCAGCCGGCCCCCGCGCCCAAGGCGCAGGCCAAGCCGAAGAAGAAGGGCCGCAGCAAGCTGGTGCTGCTCGGCGCCGGCGTGGTCGTCGTCGCGGGCGGTGCCTACGGCGCCGGACTGCTGATGAACCACACCGACGTGCCCAAGGGCACCACGGTCCTCGGCGTGGACATCGGCGGCGGCACCCGTGACGACGCCGTCAAGAAGCTCGACGACGCCTTCGGCAGCCGGGTGAACAAGCCGCTGAAGCTCTCCGTCGGCGGCAGCACGGTCAGCGTCACCCCGGAGAACGCAGGCCTCCAGTTCGACTTCCAGGCCACCGTGAGCAAGGCCGCGACCAGCGACTACAACCCGGTCCACGTCATCGGCTCGCTCTTCGGGCAGAAGCGGGTGATCGACCCGGAGATGCCGGTGGACGAGGAGAAGCTGCAGGCGGCCCTGCAGCAGACCGGCGGCGGCTCCGGCTCGGTCACCGAGGGCGGCATCGACTTCAAGCCCGGCGCGGCCGTCGCCGTCTACGGCAAGGCGGGCAAGGCCATTGACGCGGCCCAGTCGACACAGGTGGTCGAGCAGGCCTACCGCACGATGGTGGAGACGAACACGGCGACCCCGGTCACCGTCCCGACGGCCACCAAGCAGCCGACGGTGTCCAGGGCCGAGGTCGACCGCGAGATGAAGGAGTTCGCGGAGCCGGCGATGTCGGGCAAGGTGACCGTGTCGGCGGGCGCGGGGCACGTGGTGCTGATGAGCCCGGAGAAATCCCTCTGGAAGTTCCTCAAGGTGGTGCCCACGTCGGACGGCAAGCTGGTCGACAAGCCCGACCTGGCCGCCCTGAGGCAGCTGTACGGCAAGGCCTTCGACGGCGTGCTCATCACCCGGTCCAACGGCAAGAAGACGCCGGTCACCCCGCAGGAGGTCTACCTCGCCCTCCGCCAGGCCCTGATCAGCAAGACCAACCGGGTCGCGGTCATCGACACCAACCCCAGTTAGTCTCCGGCCGTACACGGGGGCGCCCGGCGGTACCGGGCGCCCCCGTCGCCACGCCCGTCACCCGATCCGCATGACATCTGTCATCCAGTACTCAGGACCCCCGACACTGCCCGGCACCCGGCCCCCGCCGCGAGCATGGATGCCATGACGACAACTGCGGCACCGGCCACCACCACCCCGGTGGTCGGCTTCGACCAGGTGACCAAGACGTACGGGAGCGTGCGGGCCGTCGACGGGCTCTCGCTCCGGCTGTACCCGGGCGAGACCGTCGCCCTCCTCGGCCCGAACGGGGCCGGCAAGTCCACCACCCTCGACCTGCTCCTCGGCCTCAAGCATCCCGACAGCGGCACGGTGAGCCTGTTCGGCGGTACCCCGCGCGAGGCGATCGTCGCCGGGCGGGTCGGGGCCATGCTGCAGAGCGGCGGCCTGATGGACGAGGTCACCGTCGAGGAACTGGTGAAGCTGGGCTGCTCGCTGCACCCGAAGCCGTACAAGGCCGCGGACGTCATGGCCCGCGCGGGCATCACACAGATCGCCGCCCGCAAGGTCAACAAGCTCTCGGGCGGCCAGGCCCAGCGCGTCCGCTTCGCCCTCGCCACCGCCGGCGACAGCGACCTGATCATCCTGGACGAGCCGACCACCGGCATGGACGTCTCCGCCCGCCAGGCCTTCTGGGCCACCATGCGCGAGCAGGCCGACCAGGGCCGTACGGTCCTGTTCGCCACCCACTACCTCGAAGAGGCCGACGCCATCGCCGACCGGGTCCTGGTGCTGCACCGCGGCCGGCTCCTCGCCGACGGCACCGCCGCCGAGATCAAGGCCAAGGCGGGCGCCCGGCGCGTCTCCTTCGACCTGGAGGGGGAGATCGACGAGGCCGCCCTGCGCGCCCTGCCGTTCCTGACCTCCGTCACCGTGTCCAACAGCGGCTCCGCCGCGGGGTCCGGCCAGACCGTGCGCATCCAGTCGTCCGACGCCGACGCCACCGTGCACGCCCTGTACGGCCTCGGTGTCTACCCCCGCAACCTCGAAGTCGCCGGTCTCGGTCTGGAGCAGGCCTTCGTCGCCATCACGGAGGCCGAGGAGGCCAAGCAGTCATGAACGCCCTGATCAAGCTGGAACTGGCCCGCGCCCTGCGTAACAAGAAGTTCCTGTTCTTCTCCGTGCTCTACCCCACGGCCCTCTTCCTGATCTTCTCCAGCAGCTCCGGCTCGAACGAGAAGGTCCAGGGCACCGGCCTGACCGTCGCCACCTATCTGATGGTCTCCATGGCCTCCTTCGGCGCCCTGACCGCCGTCCTCATGGGCAACAGCGAGCGCATCGCCAAGGAGCGCGAGAACGGCTGGGTACGGCAGCTGCGGCTGACCACGCTCCCCGGGCGCGGTTACGTCATCGCCAAGACCGCCAGCGCCGCCGTGGTGAGCCTGCCGTCGATCATCGTGCTGTTCATCGCCGCCGCCGCGATCAAGCACGTCCACCTGGACGCCTGGCAGTGGCTCGCCCTCACCGGGGTCATCTGGGCCGGCAGCCTCGTCTTCGCCGCGCTCGGTGTCGCCCTCGGCTATGTCGCGAGCGGTGACGCGGTCCGCCCCCTCACGATGATCATCTACTTCGGTCTGTCGGTCCTCGGCGGCCTGTGGATGCCGTCCACCACCTTCCCGAAGATCCTGCAGGACATCGCGAAGTGGCTGCCCACGCACGCGTACGCTGCACTGGGACGGGCGATCGAGCAGAGCCAGGCCCCGAGCGCGACGGACATCGCCATCCTCGCCGCCTACTTCGTCCTCTTCGCGGGCGGCGCGGCCTGGCTGTACCGGAAGGACACGCTGAAGGCGTGAGCACGATGACGGAAGACCCGCAGGTCTGCGAGAAGCGGCCGGAGCAGCAGGTGAGGATCGGCCAGGCGCCCCGCGACCGGCGTGAGCTGGTGGTCAAGCTGCTGTGGATCGGTATCTGGCTGATCTTCCTCAGCTCGCCGGTCAAGGACCTGGCCTCGGGCCACCACACCACGGCCGCCACGGCCGCCGGCGCGATCGGCCTCACGTCCTTCGTCGTCGCCTACCTGACGCTGGTCATCCGCAACATGGGCCGGTCCTTCAGCCCCCGCCTCGTCGTCTCGCTGCTCTCGGTCCTCGGCGTCCTCGCCCCCCTGCTGGCGTACGCCTTCGGCGGTGCGTGGCTCGGCCTGTTCATCTACCTGTCGGTGGCCTGCGGGGCCACCCTGCCGGTGCGGGCCGCGTTCTGGGCGATCCCCGGGGCGACCGCGGCGATGTTCCTCGTCGGAATGCGCTGGCACGAGAAACCGGACGACAGCCTGCTCCTCGTCCCGCTGATCGGGTTCGCGATGGTCGGCGTCGGTCAACTCATCCGCACCACGGTCGAGTTGCGCAAGGCACGGGCCACCGTCGCCCACCTCGCCGCCAACGAGGAGCGCCTCCGCCTCGCCCGCGACCTGCACGACCTGCTGGGTCACTCCCTGTCCCTGATCACGCTGAAGAGCGAGCTGGCCGGCCGGATGCTGCCCGACCACCCGGACAAGGCGGCCCAGCAGGTCGCGGACATCGAACAGGTCAGCCGGCAGGCCCTGGTGGACGTACGGGAGGCCGTCACCGGGTACCGGCGCCCCCGGCTCGCCGCCGAACTCGCCGGCACCCAGGTCGCGCTGACCGCCGCCGGTGTCACCGCCGAGGTGCCCGCCGAACCCGACCTCGGCGGTGTCGCCGAGGAGGCCGAGTCCGTGCTCGCCTGGGCACTGCGCGAGGCGGTCACCAACGTCGTCCGGCACAGCGGCGCCGACAAGTGCCTCGTCCAGCTCACCCACCGCCAGACCCTGGACGGTCCGATGCTCGAACTCTCCGTCGAGGACAACGGATCCGGGGGCGCCGGTGGCGGACCCGGCAACGGTCTGACCGGCCTCGCCGAGCGGCTGGAGAAGGCCGGCGGCACCCTGGAGGCGGGCCGGATCAGGCATGGATTCCGGCTGGTCGCCCGCGTACCTACGGCCACTTCGGTGGACGTAGGATCCGGGGCATGACGAGCACGATCAAGGTCCTCCTGGCCGAGGACCAGTCGATGGTCCGCGAGGCCCTGGCCGCCCTGCTCGGCCTGGAGGACGACATCGACGTCGTCGCCCAGGTCGCGCGCGGGGACGAGGTACTCGGGGCCGTCGCCGCGCACGGCGTGGACGTGGCGCTGCTCGACATCGAGATGCCCGGCTGCACCGGCATCGAGGCGGCGGCCCGGGTCCACCGGGCGTTCCCGCAGGTCAAGCTGGTCGTCCTGACCACGTTCGGCCGCCCCGGCTATCTGCGCAGCGCCATGGAGGCCGGTGCCGACGCCTTCCTCGTCAAGGACGCCCCGGCCGCCCAGCTCGCCGAGGCCGTCCGCAAGGTGCTGTCCGGCGAGCGGGTCATCGACCCCACGCTCGCCGCCGCCGCGCTCGCCGAGGGCGCGAACCCGCTGACCGAGCGCGAACGCGAGGTGCTCCGCGCGGCGGCCGACGGTTCCACCAACGCCGAGCTGGCCACGGCCCTCCACCTCTCCCAGGGCACCGTCCGCAACTACCTCTCCACGGCCATCCAGAAGCTCGCGGTACGCAACCGGGCGGAGGCGGTGCGGACAGCCCGGGAGAAGGGCTGGCTCTGACAGCTCAGTTGAGCATGGCCCGAGCGGTGTGGGCCTGTTGGCGCACCTTCTGCGCGGCCGGCTCGTCCACCACCTCGATCAAGTCGGCGTAATGCTCCAGCTCTTTCGCACCTGACACGAACTCGCCCCGCTGCACGAGCAGTTGTCCCCGCTCGTACCGCAACCGCGCCGGGTGCGCGGGTACCAGCAGGGACAGCTCCACGGCCCACAGGGCCACATCGGACCGCTCGGGCCGCGCCGTGGCCCACGCGCGGACGTTGTTCAGGATCCGCTGGACGACGTCCAGCGGCGCCGCGGGCTCCAGCATGGCGGCATCCAGGGGCGCCCCCGTGGCCCCGGCCACGAGCATCTCCGCGTCGGCCCCGGTCAGCACCCGCCCGCCGTCGAACGGATCGGCCAGCACCTGTTCCCCGGCCGCGCCGAACCCCACCACGAAGTGCCCCGGCAGCGCGACCCCGTACACCGGAGCCCCCGCCCGCCGCGCCACCTCCAGCCACACCACCGACAACAGGATCGGCAGCCCGCGCCGCCGCCGCAGCACCTCGTGCAGCAGGGAGGACTCCAGCCGCTGGTAGTCGCCGGGCGTCCCGTGGAACGCGTAGCGCGCCCCGAGCAGCCGCCGTACGGCCTCCGCCCAGGCGTGCGGGCCGCCCGGCCGGTACGGCAGCTCGCCCGCGAGCCGGTCCAGCTCCGCCTGTGCCGCGTCGATGCCGGTCTCGTCGAGAGAGCCGTCCGCCTCGGCGCCGATCAGCAGGCACAGCGCCGACAGATCCGGCCGCTCGGACCGGGCCTCCTCGGCGAACCGCCGGCGCAACTCGGCCGACCGCTCCGGCGGGGGCGGATACGGCGGCGGGAGATACGGAGGACGCATGGCAGGCTCATGCCCTTCCATGGCGGTCGCCCTGCTCTTGCGGCGCCCGGTAGTGGTGGTACGCGTGGTGCGGTGCGAAGCCCAGCGCGGCGTAGAGCGCGCGGGCACCCTCGTTGTCCGTCTCGGCCTGCAGCCAGGCCGCCGAGGCGCCCTCGTCCAGCGCGCGCCGGGCCAGCGCGGCCATCACCTCGGTGGCGAGCCCCTGCCGGCGCCGCCCGGGATCCACCTCGACGGCGGCGAACCCGGCCCACCGCCCGTCCACGACACACCGCCCGATCGCGGCCGGAGGCTCGCCCTGCGCACCCGGCACGGACGCGAACCACACCGACGGCCCACCGCTGAGCACCCGCAGGGCCACCTCGCTCACCCCTTTGCGCTGGTACCGGGCGAGCCACGCCTCGTCCGCCCGCCGCGACAACACCACACCGGCGCCCTCGGCCCGGTCCGCGACCGGCGCCAGGGCACCCGTCCACACCTCGGCCGTCACCTCCCGGACCCAGCCGTGCCGCTCCAGGTGCGCGGACAGCAGTTCCTGCGTGCCCTCGGCTCCGGTGGCGGTCTGGACGTAGGCGGGCAGGCCACGCTCGCCGTACCAGCGTCGTACGGCCGCAAGGGCCGCGTCGAGCGGAACGCCCGGATCACCGAGCGGCAGGACGCTGTTGGCCCGCCGGGTGAACCCTCCGGCGGCCCGCAGCTCCCACTCCCCGAGCCGTTCGGTCTCCAGTGCCGGCCATCCGCGTGAGACGACCGGCGCGAGCTCCTCGTACGAGGCGGCCGGCCCCCGGCGGCGCGCCGGAGCGGCCGGCACGACCTTGCCCGCGACCAGGGCAGACTCGGCGATCCGGACACTCCGCCCGTCCCGTCGTGTGATCATGAGCACGCCATCATCCCATGATGTGAGAACACCCACCGTGTCGGTGAACTTCTCCTGTGCCGCCCCAGGTTCGCTCAAGCGCCGTACCGAGACTCGTTTTCCCACGTCAGCGGGGGTGATTCGGACTTCCAGGCGTCCTGTCGCCGAGATTTCCACTGGTCAGTTCACCCCTCCTGTTCGGATCATGCTCCGGAACGGAGATACTAGGGGCGGGCATCGACGACGCCGCGCTCCCGCGCGCCAGGCGGCGGAGCCTGAGGAGGCCCGCCAGCGCCCTATCGAGGAGGAACGACAGCGTGACCTACGTCATCGCGCAGCCTTGTGTCGACGTGAAGGACAAGGCGTGCATCGAGGAGTGCCCGGTCGACTGCATTTACGAGGGCTCCCGGTCCTTGTACATCCACCCGGACGAATGCGTCGACTGTGGTGCCTGTGAGCCGGTCTGCCCGGTCGAGGCGATCTTCTACGAGGACGACGTCCCGGAGGAGTGGAAGGACTACTACAAGGCGAACGTCGAGTTCTTCGACGAGCTCGGCTCTCCCGGCGGCGCCAGCAAGCTCGGGCTGATCGAGCGGGACCACCCCTTCGTCGCCGCGCTGCCGCCGCAGGGCGAGTGACCGTTCTGAGCGCCTAGCGGCCGCCCGCGAACCGCGCCGCCTCGGTCCCGTACGGCCCGATCAGCCCCCGTCGGCCTGATCACCGCCGTGCGGGACCGAGGCGTTTGCCGCACCGTACGAAAGTGAGCCTGATTCCCGTGTCCGCAGTCTCCGACCGGCTCCCCACCTTCCCCTGGGACAAGCTGGAGCCGTACAAGAAGACGGCCGCCGCCCACCCCGACGGGATCGTCGACCTCTCCGTGGGAACCCCCGTCGACCCGGTGCCCGAACTGATCCAGAAGGCCCTGATCGACGCGGCCGACTCGCCGGGCTACCCGACCGTCTGGGGCACCCCTGCGCTGCGCGACGCGATCACCGGCTGGCTGGAGCGCCGCCTGGGCGCCCGCGGGGTCACCCACCGCCATGTCCTGCCGGTCGTCGGCTCCAAGGAACTGGTGGCCTGGCTGCCCACCCAGCTGGGCCTCGGCCCCGGCGACAAGGTGGCCTACCCGCGCCTGGCCTACCCCACCTACGAGGTCGGCGCCCGCCTCGCCCGCGCCGGCTACGAGACCTACGACGACCCGCGCGAGCTCGACCCGACGGGCCTGAGGCTCCTCTGGCTGAACTCCCCGTCCAACCCCACCGGCAAGGTCGTCCCGAAGGAGGACCTCACCGCGATCGTCGCCTGGGCCCGCGAGCACGGCGTCCTGCTGGTCTCCGACGAGTGCTACCTGGAGCTGGGCTGGGAGACCGACCCGGTCTCGGTCCTGCACCCGGACGTCAACGGCGGCTCCTACGACGGCATCGTCGCCGTCCACTCCCTCTCCAAGCGCTCCAACCTGGCGGGCTACCGCGCGGCCTTCATCGCCGGCGACCCGGCCGTCCTCGGCCCGCTGCTGGAGATCCGCAAGCACGGCGGCATGATGACCTCCGCGCCGACCCAGGCGGCCGTCGTGGCGGCGCTGTCCGACGACGCCCACGTCCACGAGCAGCGCGAGCGCTACGCCGCCCGCCGCGAGGCCCTGCGGGCCGCCCTGCTCGGCCACGGCTTCCGCATCGAACACAGCGAGGCGAGCCTGTACCTGTGGGCCACGCGGGACGAGTCCTGCTGGGAAACGGTCACCCACCTGGCCGACCGGGGCATCCTGGTGGCCCCGGGCGACTTCTACGGCGAGGCGGGCGAGAAGTTCGTCCGCGTGGCCCTGACGGCGACGGACGAGCGCGTCCGGGCAGCGGTGTCCCGCCTGACGGCCTGAGCTGGCCGCACCGCCGGGGACAAAAGGCGACGGGGCCCAGGGAACTCCCTGGACCCCGTCCCACGGTCACGGCCGGGCTCAGCCGAGCGGCAGCGCCCCACCCTGCACCGGCAGCTGCGGCAGTCCGCTCTTCGCCGTGGAGGATGCCGTGTCCCCGACGACACTTCCGGCCGCCCCGGCCACTTCCCCAGCGGCCTTCCGCGCCACCGGCGCCGTCTTGTTCACGGCACGGGTGCCGGTCTTGGCCGCGCCCGGCACGGTCTTCCCGACCGCGGTGCCGCCCGTGGCGGCCGCGAGGGTGGTGGCGTTCTGCGCGGCACCCTCGACGGTGTTGCCGACGTTCGCCGTGTCCGGGGCGGTCACGCCGCTCAGGTTCGGGGTCGCCACCGGCTGGTTCGTGGCCGCACCGGCGGAGCCGGCCGCACCGACCCCGGCAGCCGCTCCCGCTGCGACGAGCAGCGCGGCACGGGTGATCCGGCGGGTCAGAGGGAGGGACATGATGCTCCATTCGACGGGAGAGAACGGTGTGTGTGGTCCGGGCCCGTGTCCGGCTCGGACGCCGTGACTACCGCTCGAAGCCCGCGAAGGTTGCGGACGCCCCAGGTAAAGAATGGATAACGCATCGCATTATCAGGTGTGGATAAAAACGGGCAAAGAGCGTCTGCCCGAAATCCCGCAGAATCCTTACAGCCTTTGATTTCCAAGGGATCCCGGATCCGGCGTCGATCCCGCCCGGGACACGCGCCGAACCGGCGCCGTACAACCCGCCGGAGTGATCCCTCGTACTACTGACCGGTCACGATCCGGACGGCCACCGCGGACTTCTCCGCACCGCCGCCCCCGCCCGTGGCCGCCGCCTTCCACGGGTCCTCCCCGCTCCCGGCGGTCCACTCCCGCCCCGCGAACGACACGCGCTGGATGTGCAGCGCCGAGGAGTTCGCCACCGCCCACTGCGCCAGCTGCCAGCCCCGCTCGCGCCCGGTGCGCCCGCTCGCGTCCGTGTCCTGCGGCACCGGAACGGTCACCGTCCGCCCGTGCGCGGTCGCGGTCACGCTCGGCGAGGGAGACGGCGACGGCACGGGCGCACCGCCCACCCGCGCACCGGTCTCCTGCAGCGCGTCCCGCCCGAAGTCCCGGACCAGCGCCGCCCGTACCGCGTCCGGACCCGTCGCCGAGGCGGCGGGCTCCGGGCGCCCGTCACAGGTCAGCGTGGCCGCGGCGCGGCCGGTCAGCGCCGCCGCCAGCAGCTTCGCGTCCGGCTCGTGCTTCGCGTACGCCTCCGGATAGCCGCTGCGCTGCACCTCCTGGGCCGCCCGGGTCAGCGGCAGCGCGGCGTAGTCCGGCACCTTGGCCAGGTGCGCGTAGAAGATCCCCGCCGCGTACGCCGGGTCCATGATCTGCTGCTCGGTGCCCCAGCCCTGCGAGGGCCGCTGCTGGAACAGGCCGAGCGAGTCCCGGTCGCCGTGCTCGATGTTGCGCAGCCCCGACTCCTGCAGGGCGGTCGCCAGCGCGATCGTCACGGCCCGCTCGGGCATCCCGCGCCCGGTGCCCACGGCCGCGATCGTCGCCGCGTTCACGGCCTGCTCCGGCGTGAACTCGTACGACGTCGCGTCGCCGTCGGCGGAGACCACCTTGCAGCCGCGCGCGCCGCCGCCTCCGGTGACGTACTGCACCACGAGGTAGGCGGCGACACCGCACAGGACCAACAGGGCCGCCGCGAAACGGAAGAGGCGGCCGCGGCGTTTGGGACGGGTGGGGGACGGCTCTGGCACGCGTACAAGGTACTGGAGGGCCGTCCCGCCCTCACGTGGGGTTACCGGACAGCGCTTACCCCCGGGCCCCTTTGGGCGGCGCGCCAGGGGGTGTCCTCTGGATCGGGCCGACGGGAACGCACGGTTCCGCACGGCCGGCCTGTGCGTGCCGGACCCCGCGTCGCTGGCCTGATCCGGAGGGCACCCCCTAGGGTCGACGCCATGGCCGACACCTCGCTTGACCTCACGCTGGATGCCGCCGCGCTCACCGCGCAGCTGGTGGACTTCCCCTCCGAGAGCGGCACCGAGAAGCCGCTCGCGGACGCGATCGAGACCGCCCTGCGCGCCCTGCCGCACCTGACGGTGGACCGCTACGGCAACAACGTGATCGCCCGCACCGACCTCGGCCGCTCCGAGCGCGTGATCCTGGCCGGCCACATCGACACGGTGCCGATCGCCGGCAACGTGCCCTCGCGCCTGGACGAGGACGGCGTGTTGTGGGGCTGCGGCACCTGCGACATGAAGTCGGGCGTCGCGGTGCAGCTGCGCATCGCGGCCACGGTCCCCGCCCCCAACCGCGACCTGACCTTCGTCTTCTACGACAACGAGGAGGTCGCCGCCGACCTCAACGGCCTCGGGCATGTCGCCGAGGCCCACCCCGAGTGGCTGCGGGGCGACTTCGCGGTCCTGCTGGAGCCCTCCGACGGCGAGGTCGAGGGCGGCTGCCAGGGCACCCTGCGCGTGCTGCTGAAGACGGAAGGTGAGCGGGCCCACTCGGCGCGCGGCTGGATGGGCTCCAACGCCATCCACGCGGCGGCCCCCATCCTGGCCCGCCTGGCGTCCTACGAGCCCCGCTGGCCGCTGATCGACGGGCTGGAGTACCGCGAGGGCCTGAACGCGGTACGCATCGGCGGCGGGGTCGCCGGCAACGTCATCCCCGACGAGTGCGTGGTGACGGTCAACTTCCGCTACGCCCCCGACCGGACCGAGGAGGAGGCGATCGCGCACGTCCGCGAGGTGTTCGCGGACTGCGGGGTGACGGAGTTCGTGGTCGACGACCACAGCCCCGGCGCGCTGCCCGGCCTCTCCCACCCGGCCGCCGCCGCCTTCATCGAGGCGGTCGGCGGCACCCCGAAGCCCAAGTACGGCTGGACGGACGTCTCCCGCTTCTCCGCGCTGGGCGTCCCCGCGGTCAACTACGGCCCCGGCAACCCCCACTTGGCCCACAAGCGCGACGAGCGGGTGGAGACGGCGAAGATCCTGGCCGGTGAGGAGCGCCTGCGGACCTGGCTCACCGCGTAAGGCCCCGCCGCTCGGCGGTTCGTACCGGACATGCTCACGTCCCCCCTCCGTAACCCGCGTGGATCTAGTCTGAGATCGAACTACCGGCAAGCGGAGGGAGTGCACATGCCTACCGGCAACCCCGAGGGGAAGAAGCAGCCGCCGGACGAGCAGCGGCTCGGACCGGTCCTCCGGCGTCGCGGCCAGGTGATGCCCAGCACGACCGACCAGCGGCTGCTCGACGAGCGCGCCCCCACGGACTGGGTCCACACCGATCCCTGGCGGGTCCTGCGGATCCAGTCGGAGTTCATCGAGGGCTTCGGCACCCTGGCGGAACTCCCGCCCGCCATCAGCGTGTTCGGCTCGGCCCGTACGCCGGTGGACTCGCCGGAGTACGACGCGGGGGTGCGGCTCGGCCGGGGCCTCGTGGAAGCCGGCTGGGCGGTGATCACGGGCGGCGGCCCGGGCGCGATGGAGGCGGCCAACAAGGGCGCGTGCGAGGCGGGCGGGGTCTCGGTCGGCCTCGGCATCGAACTGCCCTTCGAGCAGGGGCTCAACCCCTACGTCGACATCGGCCTCAACTTCCGCTACTTCTTCGTCCGCAAGATGATGTTCGTCAAGTACGCCCAGGGGTTCGTGGTCCTGCCCGGCGGCCTCGGCACGCTCGACGAACTCTTCGAGGCGCTCACCCTGGTCCAGACCCAGAAGGTCACCCGCTTCCCGATCGTCCTCTTCGGCAGCGAGTACTGGGGCGGCCTGGTGTCCTGGCTGAGGAACACCCTGGTGGCCCAGGGCAAGGCCGCCGAGAAGGACCTCCTCCTCTTCCACGTCACGGACGACGTGGAGGAGGCGGTGGCCCTGGTGTCGAAGGAGGCGGCCCGCTAGGCCCTGTCGTCACACTCCCGTCTGCCCCGCGACGCCATGCACGCTCCCCCACTGCCTCAAGGGCGTGGGAGGTGCCCCCACTCGCCGCACCGGGCGCGGACCCAAGTACATCCAGTACGAGGGTCGGCGCCCGGCACGGCGAGAGCACGCACCTGACGCCGCAGGGCCGCCCTCCGGGCGACGACGGGAGTGTGACGACAGGGGGCCTAGCGCGGGGGCCTCGACCGACGTCCACCGGCGCCTGGTGTCACCGCCGACCCCGGGCGCTCCGCCCCCGGTACCTGGGGGTTCGATTGGTTTCGTCTGGATCAGCCCGGGTCCGCGACGCCCGGCACGGCACCTCGACCGCGTCGTCCGGCTAGGCCAGACCCCGCCGAGCCACCGCGGGGACCCGGTGCCCGGCGATGGACGCCACCATCTCCAGGACCTGGCGGGTCTCGGCCACCTCGTGCACCCGGTACACCTGCGCCCCGAGCCACGCGGACACCGCGGTCGTCGCCAGCGTGCCGATCAACCGCTCCTTCACCGGCCGGTCCAACGTCTCACCGACGAAGTCCTTGTTGGACAGCGACACCAGCACCGGCCACCCCGACGCGACCATCTCGCCCAGCCGCCGCGTCGCCTCCAGGCTGTGCCGCGTGTTCTTCCCGAAGTCGTGTCCGGGATCGATCAGCACCGACTCCCGCGGCACCCCGAGCGACACCGCCCGCTCGGCCAGCCCCACGGTCACGTCCAGGATGTCGGCCATCACGTCGTCGTACGTCACCCGATGCGGACGTGTACGCGGCTGCACACCCCCCGCATGCGTGCACACCAGCCCCACCCCGTACCGCGCGGCGACCTCCGCGAGTCCCGGATCGACGCCGCCCCACGCGTCGTTCAGCAGATCCGCCCCCGCCTCGCACACCGCCGCGCCGACCTCGGCCCGCCAGGTGTCCACGCTGATGACCACGTCGGGGAAGCGGCGCCGCACCTCCGCCACGAAGCCGACCGTGCGCCGCGCCTCCTCCTCGGCCGTGACCTCCTCGCCCGGCCCGGCCTTGACCCCGCCGATGTCGACGATCGCGGCGCCCTCGGCCACCGCCTGCTCCACGCGTGCGAGGGCCGGCTCGTCGCGGAAGGTGGCCCCCTGGTCGTAGAAGGAGTCCGGAGTCCGGTTCACGATCGCCATGATCACCGGCTCATGGGGCCCGAATTCCCGCTTGCCCAGCCTGAGCATCCGCTGTGACCTCTCCTAGTGCGTCCCGCTGTACGGCCGCCTGTGACCCTAACTGTCAGACTCGCATGGCACGATCGGACCTTGAGAGATTCAGCGTCCGGAGCAACGTCCGGCAGAGAGCGTGGGGACCCCTGGCGATGGTGATGTTCTTGTTCCTGGTCGTCGCGCTGGCCGTCGTGGTCGCCGCGGTGACCCTCGCCGTGGTGGGCGGTGGCGGGAGCGGCCCGCTGCCCGAGGCGGCGCCGGAGCGGCTGCAGGACCCGCTGCCCGAGGACCGCCCCGTGGACCGCGCGGACGTGGAGAGCCTGCGCTTCCCCGTCACTCCGCGCGGCTACCGCATGGCGGACGTCGACGACGCCCTCGGCCGGCTCGCCGCCGAGCTCGCCGAGCGGGACGCCCGTATCGCCGACCTGGAGTCCGCGCTGGCCGGCGCGAGAGCCGCCGCCGCACACGCCCGCCTGGACAAGGGCGGTCATCCGGAGGACCAGCGATGACGGCCGGTGCCGCCCTCGCCGGGCCGGACGGCGCCCTGCGCTGCCCGTGGGCCCTGTCCACCGAGGACTACGTGTCGTACCACGACGAGGAGTGGGGCCGCCCGGTCCACGGCGACGAGGCCCTCTTCGAGCGGATCAGCCTCGAGGCCTTCCAGTCGGGCCTGTCCTGGATCACGATCCTGCGCCGCCGCGAGGGTTTCCGCGCGGCCTTCGCCGGCTTCCGTGTCGAGAAGGTCGCCGCGTTCACGGACGAGGACCGCGAGCGGCTGCTCGCCGATCCCGGCATCATCCGCAACCGCGCCAAGATCGACGCCACACTCGCCAACGCGCGTGTGCTCGCCGACTGGGCCGAGGGCGAGCTGGACGAGCTGATCTGGTCGCACGCCCCCGACCCGGCCGCCCGCCCGGCTCCGAAGACCCTCGCCGACGTCCCGGCCGTGACCCCGGAGTCGACGGCCCTGTCCAAGGCCCTGAAGAGACGGGGCCTCAGATTCGTCGGCCCGACCACCGCGTACGCGCTGATGCAGGCATGCGGCCTGGTCAATGATCACTTGGAGGCATGCGTGGCGAGAGGCGCGGCCTCCTGACGGGCTGCCGGGCCGGTGCCGCTCCCTGCGCCGGGCCCCAGCCGTCCCTTGCTCCGGAGCGCTGCCGTCCACCTGCGTCGGAGCCCAGCCGCCCCCTGCTCTCGGGCGCGGCTGTCCCCTCGCTCCGGGGCCCGCGGCTTCCTTGCCCGGGGGCCCGCGGTCCCTTACCCCGGGATCACCGGCCCAGGTACTTCGGCTTTTCCTTGTTGACGAATGCCTGCACGGCGATCGCGTGGTCCTCGGACCGGCCTGCGCGGGTCTGCAGCTCGTCCTCCTTCTCCAGGGTCTCGGCGAGGGAGTGCGAGAGGCCGTAGGCCACCGCCTCCTTGATCGCCGCGTACGCCACCGTCGGCCCCTCGGCCAGTGCCCGCGCCGTCTTCTCGGCCTCGGCGCGCAGCTCGGCGGCGGGTACGACCCGGTTGGCGATACCCAGCTCCAGCGCGTCCTGGGCGCTGATGCTGCGCGGGAAGAGCAGCAGGTCGGCGGCGCGGCTCGGGCCGATCACCCGGGGCAGGGTCCAGGAGATCCCCGAGTCGGCGGTCAGGGCGACGCCGGCGAAGGAGCTGTTGAAGGCGGCCGTGTCGGCGACCAGCCGGTAGTCCGCGGCGAGGGCGAAGCCGAAGCCGGCCCCGGCCGCGACCCCGTTCACCGCGGCGACCACGGGCTTCGGTGCCCCGGCGAGGGCCTTCACGATCGGATTGTAGTGCTCCTTGACCGTGCTCATCGTCTGCCCGGACCCGGTCTCCCGGTCCGACGCGAGGAGCCCGATGTGCTCCTTGAGGTCCTGGCCGACGCAGAACGCCCGGTCGCCGGCGGCGGTCAGCAGGATCGCCCGTACGGCCGTGTCCCCGGCCGCGGATTCCGCCGCCTCCCGGAGGGCGACCTTGGTCGCGATGTTCAGCGCGTTCATCGCCTCGGGGCGGTTCAGCGTGATCGTCGCGAGTCCGTCGCTCACCTCGTAGAGCACGGTGTCGGCCATGGCGCATCCCCTCCGGTGTCACGGATGACGTACCGCTCGGTACGTCCCTGTCTGAAGGACAGCATGGCGGAGATCGCCGTCCAGGGGCCGGACCGGACGTGTGACCTGCGTCAAAGAAAACCGGAGCCGAGCCGGTCCGCGGATCTCCGTGCAGCGGTGCAGTATCGCAGCCGCGTCCCCGAATTGGGTGGTTTTGCTCGCGCGCGTTGCCCAAGCGATGCCGACTGATGTTGGTCATCGGGTCCTGCGATGCGGGATAATGGCTGGGAAGCAATGTGTTCGATGCCGGTGTCGCGTGTCCGTTCCGGAACCGCGGATGCCCTCCGAGGGCTCTCGGCAGACGATGAGCTGGTTTCAGGAAGGGGAACGAGCATGGCGGCCATGAAGCCGCGGACGGGCGATGGCCCGCTCGAGGTGACCAAGGAGGGGCGGGGCATCGTCATGCGCGTTCCGCTCGAAGGCGGCGGTCGACTCGTCGTCGAGCTGACCCCTGACGAGGCCGAGGCGCTCGGCGACGCCCTCAAGAAGGTCGTCGTCTGACGCCCCAGCGACAGTGTCCTTCCGACTGCCCCGGCATCGTACGCGGTGCCGGGGCAGTCGCGTCTCCCGGCCCCCGTGGCGGGCCGGTCACCGCTTGACGGCGCACAGCAGACCGTCGCCCACCGGCAGCAGCGACGGCACCAGCTCCTGGCTCTCGCGCACCGTGCGCAGCAGATCGCGCAGCTTGAGCACCTCCGTCGGCTGCGGTCCCGAGTCGACCGTACGGCCGTTGGCGAAGACGCCCTCGAAGACCACCAGTCCGCCGGGCCGGAGCAGGCGCAACGATTCAGCGAGATAGTCCAGGTACTCCAGCCGGTCCCCGTCGCAGAAGACGAGGTCGTAGCCGGCGTCGGCGAGACGCGGGAGGACCTCCAGGGCGCGGCCGGGGATGAAGCGGGCCCGGTTGCTGGCGAAACCACAGGCGCGGAAGGCCTGCCGGGCGAACTGCTGGTGCTCCGGCTCCGGGTCGACCGTGGTGAGCACCCCGTCCGGGCGCATCCCGTGCAGCAGATGGATGCCGGACACCCCGCAGCCGGTGCCGATCTCCGCGACCGCCTTCGCGTCCACGGAGGCGGCGAGCAGACGCAGCGCGGCACCCGTGCCGGGCGACACCGAGCGCAGCCCTGCCTCGCGGGCCCGGTCACGGGCCCACCGCAGCGCTTCGTCCTCGGCGACAAAGGCGTCGGCGAACGCCCAGCTCGTCTGCCGGTTGCCGGTAATGACCCTCTCCTGTCCCCATGGATGCCTGGGCGTGACTGTATCCGTTGGCGCCGGGAACCCGCAGATGGGACCGGGCGTTTATAGGGATGAGACGGTGGCCGGCGATGCGACGGGGGGCGAGAGGTGGATCAGGGCATCGAGCAACTCCTGACGCAGCCGCACGAGCCGGATCAGCGAGTATCAAATTCTCGTAAAACCGCTTATCCGGAGCTAACGGGCGAGGTGGCTATGGTAGGGGCTCCACTGGACACCACCAGAGCCGACAGGGGAGGTGCGGCTGCGCCCGGGGATCGGGGCGGAGTGCTGCGGCGCTTCCTCGGGTCGGCGGGCAGGCCGAAATCCGTGACCGACACCGCTGCTGACCACCACGCCGGTCTCGCCGCAGGCGAGACCCAGACCGCGACCTTCTCCACCGACGCGGACGGGCAGGCGTGGACTCCGCCCACGTGGGAGGAGATCGTCAGCACCCACAGCGGCCGGGTCTACCGGCTGGCCTACCGCCTGACGGGCAATCAGCACGACGCCGAGGACCTCACCCAGGAGGTCTTCGTCCGTGTCTTCCGCTCCCTGTCGACGTACTCGCCGGGCACCTTCGAGGGCTGGCTGCACCGCATCACGACCAACCTCTTCCTGGACATGGTCCGGCGCAAGCAGCGCATCCGCTTCGACGCCCTCGGCGATGACGCGGCCGAGCGCCTGGCCAGCCGCGAACCAACCCCGCAGCAGCTCTTCAACGACGCGCACTTCGACGCCGACGTCCAGCAGGCCCTGGACACCCTCGCGCCCGAGTTCCGCGCCGCCGTCGTCCTGTGCGACATCGAGGGACTGTCGTACGAGGAGATCGCCGCGACCCTCGGCGTGAAGCTCGGCACCGTCCGCTCCCGTATCCACCGGGGCCGCTCCCAGCTCCGCAAGGCCCTCGCACACCGTTCCCCGGAGGCCCGCGCCGCCGAGCGGCGTTCCTTCCTGGCCCGTGTCCCCGCTCTGGGGGGAGGGGGCGCGACCGCGTGAGTGGATCACGGCCGAAACCTGCGGAGGCACACCTCGCAGAGCAGCACCTGGGAGACCGGCTCTCCGCCCTGGTGGACGGAGAGCTAGGTCACGAGACGCGTGAGCGGGTCCTCGCGCACCTGGCCACCTGCGCCCGGTGCAAGGCGGAGGCGGACGCCCAGCGCGCACTGAAGAACGTGTTCGCGGAGGCGGCCCCGCCGCCGCCCTCGGCGAGCCTCCTGGCCCGCCTCCAGGGCCTCCCCGCGGGAGGTGACCTGGACGGCGACGGCATGCCGCCGCCCGGGGGCGGACTCCTCGGGGACGCCCCCGACGACCATGCCACCGGAACCTCCGGTGTCTTCGGAGCCTTCGGCGTCTTCGGAGTGAGGCGCGGCGAGCGCTTCGCGTTCGGATACGTCCCCGTCCGCCCGCACGGCACCGCCCCCGCCGGCTCGGACCACGCCGCCCCGGCACCGGAGCGCGGCTTCCGCATCCATCCCGTCGGCCGCCCGGACGACGGCCGCTCCGCCTCGCGCGGTCTGCGGTTCGCGTTCGCCGCCGCCGGCGCGGTCTCGCTGGCCGCGGTCACCCTCGGCGGTGTGACCACCGCCATCCCGGGTGACACCACCGCGGACGCCCGCGGTGGCGGATCCGGCACCGGCAGCAATGTGGTCCCTGCGCGCTCGGCCGGCACCGGCACGGGCGCCGCCGCGGCCGACGGCCAGCGCCGTCGTGCGGCGGGACCACTGCTCGCCCAGGGCGGCGCACAGCTCGGACAGACACCGGCGGTCCCGACCTCGATGTCCGCGCCGCTGGTCCCCGGGATGCCGTCCCCCGGCGCCGGCCGGCCCCTGGGCGACGCCCTGCGGGGACTGACCGCGCCGGTGGCGGCGGGTGCGGCCGCCGTCTCCCCCCTGATACGTCCGCTCGACGACACCGTGGTCTATCCGCTCACCGCCTGGTCCGCGGTCCCCGGAGTGTCCGCCTCCGGCCTGCTGCCCGCCCCCGTCCCCGGCACCCCGTCCGCTCCCTCACCCTCCCCCTCCACACCCCGCCCGACTCCCTGACCGGCCACTGCGCCACGGCCCGCGAACCTGGTTGAATCCTGTGAGGGCCGTTCCCGCGGCGATGACCCGGGGGCGTAGTCGACGTTCCGTGGCCGCCGCCGAAGCGCGCGGCCACGGCCAGCCGTGGGGAGAGCATGAACGAGGGGAACGGTGTCCCGCCGGAGGCCGGACCGGAGGAAGCGGCGGGAGTGACACCGGCCGTCCGCACCGACGCCGCGGCACGCGAGACCACGGAGCGGGACGGAACGCCGGGCGGCAACGGGACGGGCGGGGGCGAGCCGACGGTCTCCCGCCGGCCGGAACCAGCGCCGGCCGGCGCCGGGGCGGCCGATGTCGCGTCGGGCGACTTCGCCCTGGCGCGTCCGGTCGGATCGGTGGACGGCGAAGGGGAGAAGGCCGGATCGGACGGGGCCGGGGCGGGTGAGCCCGAGGCCGGGAGCGACGGGGACTTCGAACTGGCCAAGCCGGCGCCGGGCCCCACGGGCGGTGCCGAGGGGCAGGGGAGCACGGCGGCCGGTGCCGCCCCGGAGGGGCGCACGGCGGTGGACGAGTCGCCCGAGCACCGGGAGTCTTCCTGGCCGGCCCCCACCGAGCGGCCGAAGCCGTTGCACGACCCCGACCCGTACGGCACCCCGCCGTACGGCGAGCCCGGCCCCTGGGCGCCCGCACCGCCCGTACAGCACCCGGCGGCCACCCCGGCCCAGGGGACACCCGTCCCGGCACCGACGGCACCACCGACGCCGGCACCCCCGGCATCGGCACCCGCGCCGGGGTCGCCGATTCCCGCGCCGGGGGCTCCCGCGCCCGCACCCATGCCGGTAGCGGGGGCGCACACTCCGGCAGCCGGAGGCGTACCCGCGCAGCACACCGCCGGAGCCGGCGCCCCGCCCGTCGCCGCCCCCGCACCCGTGGGCTCCCCGGCGCCCGGCGGCCCGACGGGGGACGGAGCCCGGCGCTACGACCCCTGGGCCGCCGGTTCGCCCACCGCGCGGGGGCTGGTGCACGGGGGGCTGCAGCAGACCGGTGCCGGTGTGCTGACGGACGAGCAGCGCCGTCGGCGGGCGAAGCGGCTCGCGCTCGTGTGGACCCTCGTGGTCGCCCTCGTCTCCGCCGGCATCGGCGGGGTCGTCGGCGCGTATGTCGAACGCCAGAGCCTGGGCGGTGACGGACGTCTGCCGCAGGCCGGAAGCGTGCCCGCGGGACGGCCGCCGGTCAGTGTGGCCGGGATAGCCGCCCTGGCGCTGCCCAGCGTCGTCACGCTGCACGTCACCGGGACCGACCAGGCGGACACCGGCACCGGCTTCGTGCTCGACACCCAGGGCCACATCCTCACCAACAACCACGTCGTCGCCCCTGCCGGATCGGGCGGCGCGATAACCGTGACCTTCAGCAGCGGCGACGCGGTCAAGGCCAAGGTGGTCGGCCGCGACAGCGGCTACGACCTCGCGGTCGTCCAGGTGCACGGCGTGCACGGGCTCACCCCGCTGCCCCTCGGCAACTCCGACGACGTCCGGGTCGGCGACCCCGTCGTCGCCATCGGCGCCCCCTTCGACCTCGCCAACACCGTCACCTCCGGCATCATCAGCGCCAAGGAGCGGCCCATCACGGCGGGCGGAGAGAAGGGCGACGGGAGCGACGTCAGCTATGTCGACGCGCTGCAGACCGACGCGCCCATCAATCCGGGCAACTCCGGCGGCCCGCTCCTCGACGCCCGGGCCCAGGTGATCGGCATCAACTCGGCGATCCGTTCGGCCGACAGCGGCTCCGAATCGGACGGCGGCCAGGCCGGCTCGATCGGTCTCGGCTTCGCCATCCCCGTGAACCAGGCCAAGCGCGTCGCCGAGGAACTGATCCACAACGGCCGTGCGACCCACCCCGTGATCGGCGTCACGCTCGACATGGCGTACACCGGTGACGGCGCCCGTATCGACAGCAAGAGCGCGGGTGGCGGGCCCGCCGTGACCCGCGGCGGCCCCGGTGACCGGGCCGGTCTCAAGCCGGGCGA
Organism: Streptomyces sp. NPDC001135; assembly: GCF_053598395.1. Taxonomy (NCBI): domain Bacteria; kingdom Bacillati; phylum Actinomycetota; class Actinomycetes; order Kitasatosporales; family Streptomycetaceae; genus Streptomyces; species Streptomyces sp. NPDC001135. Next base: position 102,635 of record NZ_JBSFKD010000006.1, read on the forward strand.
CCTCATCACCGAGGTCGACGGACAGCGCGTGCACACGGCCGAGGAGCTGATCGTCAAGATCCGCACCCACCGGCCAGGTGACCGGCTGCGGCTGACGGTCCGGCGCGACGGCACCGACCGGCAGGTCCCGCTCCGGCTGGGCACCGCGGAGCAGAACTGACACCCCTGGACCAGAACTGACAGAAGTCTCACCTCGGGACGGTACCGGCCGGACAGGAACGCCGGGTACCGTTGAGCGACCGAGGACATCGCAAGGAGCGTCAGGTGTTCAATGACATAGGGCCACTGGAACTGGTGACGATCATTGTGCTCGCCGTGCTCGTCTTCGGTCCGGACAAGCTCCCGAAGGTCATCCAGGACGTGACGCGCACGATCCGGAAGATCCGCGAGTTCTCCGAGAGCGCCAAGCAGGACATCCGCAGCGAACTGGGCCCGGAGTTCAAGGACTTCGAGTTCGAGGACCTCAACCCCAAGACGTTCATCCGCAAGCAGCTGGACAGCGACGAGCTGGGGCTGACGGAGATCCGCAACGGCTTCGACCTGAAGAAGGAGATGGCCGAGGTCACGGACGCCGTCAACGGCCGGGACGGCGATTCCTCGGCGTCCTCGTCCTCTTCTTCCTCGCCTTCGTCCTCCAGTGGGCGCATCGACATGACCAAGAAGCCCGAGGGGCCCGGCACGGTCGAGCGGCCGCCCTTCGACGCGGACGCCACGTAGCCGGGGACGCCAGGCCGCACCCACGTCGACACGCGCACGCGGGCGCATGCCGCGCACGTGACGCGTTTCATAGCACGTACCCGTCGCACACGTCCCGAACAGGGCGTTCGTGCGACCCACGCCTCCAGCGCCTGCCCTGCGGCTCTCACCGGTGTGGATATGCTGCCGAGTTGTTGTGCGGACCGGAGGAGTACGCCCGAAGGGGGGCGGGCCGCCCCGGTCCGACGAGAGCGAGGAGGCGTCCGGGCAGATGGAGACGACGAGTCGGGTGGGCGCGAAGACGCCGGCCGCGGAGGGTGCGCAGCAGCTCCCCTCCGGCCGGCGTACGGTCGACGGTTACCTGCTGGCGCCCTTCCCGTGGTACGGCCTCGACGAGGCGTTCACCGGGCCGCGCTGGCTGATGCAGGTGGGTACGGCGGCCGACGGTGCCGTCGAGCACGGTTCGATCGGGCACGGTGACGAGCCCTCCGTACGGGCCGACGCCGGCTCCGCCGGTGAACCGCGGGAGAAGTTCGCGGTGGTCGTCACCGTCGCCGCGCACCCGTCCCGGCGGAGCGCCGACGGTACGGGGCTGCTGGAGGCCACCTCGGTCTCCTCCGCCGCGTGGCTGGCCGGGGTGGGGCTGCTGTCGTTCACCTGGCCCGGGCAGATGGACCACACCCTGCGGGACGACTGGCTGGACCAGCAGACGGAGACCGCGTGGGCCCTGGCCGACGATCTCGAGGGCTCGGAGTGGTCCAAGCTGTCCCTGCCGGTGGACGGGGCGGCGGCCTCCTTCTACTACCGGGAGTCCGAGTTCGGGTGGGTGCTCGCCGGTACGACGGAGGCCGGGGTGCACCTGGGGGCGTACGGGCGGGGCATGAGCGCGTACGGGCTCGGGTTCTCCGCGATCAAGGACATCGCCGCCTACGCCTAGCCGCGGCCCGGCCAGGGGGACCGCCGCAGCCGACGGCGGTCCCTGACCTGCCCGGCTAGCCGCTCGTCAGCTTTTGGAAGATGGCTACGGCCGCCCCGATCTGGGCGAGGAGCCAGGCGCCCTGTGTCGAGATCCCCCGAAGCTGGTAGATCGACAACAGCAGCGCGAAACGGCGGGGCCAGTACTGCCGCTCCTGTCTGAAGGTCGACGTGTCCATCCAGATGCTGGTGAGCGTCAGGATGATGAGCATGAGCACCGAATAGAAGAGCAGGGAGTGGAAGTCCACTTCGGTGAACTTGTTGAGCAGCAGGAACAGGGACGCGGGCACGGCGTAGGAGAAGGTCAGGCTCCAGGCGCGAGCGGGGCTGTGGTGGCCGGGGAGCAGGCGCCACAGCGCGCCCAGGACGAAGCCGGCGGCGGCCCATGTCACCTGGTAGGCCAAGAAGTTCGCGACGAGGTCCGGGATCGCGGTGGGCTCGGAGGTGAGCTGGATCAAGTACCAGGGATCCTTGACGTACAGGTAGAGCAGGGCTCCGCTGGCCGGGAGCCCGAAGCAGAAGGCCACTCGAGCGGAGTGCACTGCGTTGCTCCACCAGCTGTCTCTCGGTCCCCAGGCCAGGGCGGCGTCCAGGACGGAAAGGTGGTCGGGCGGATTCCTGTCGCCGCATCCGTCCACCAACCACTGGCGCAGCGCCCGTTGGCTCCCCTCCAACTGCTCGCGGGTGACGGTCCCGGCGCGTCCTTGGTCCAGCATCTGCAACTGGTGGTTGACATTGCGGTATTCATGGGCCTTGGCCATCAGCTCAGCGCGACGCTTCTTTGTTCTCAGCTTTTTCACGCAGAAGTCGTGGCCCATCTGGCTCAGTACCGACCACCGTCGCCCCGCGGCCAGAACCGCGAACATCGAGCCCATGTTCAGGATGAGCCAGATGCCGTACTGGGCATTGGTTCCGGTGAAGGTGGCGCCCCGCAGGCCCACCGTGAAGACGAACACCGCCGCGGTGAGCAGCAGGTCGGGGCCCGCGGGGCCCAGGACTGGCTTCTCGCGTTTATGGTTCGCATGTGCCTTTTGTGTCCTGACGCGAAAGTGCAACAGGGCGAAGAGTGCGACACCCGTCAAAATCCAGCTGTAGGTGAAAATCCATGCCAGGTCGGTGAACGAGAAATTCGCCCGGGAGGTACTGATGCGTTTCTGGTAGCCGGGCACAGCGGTCTCGTCGGTGAGCCAGCTGACCCTTCTCCATTGGTTTTCGCTCACCCACCAGAAGCAGCCGATCAGGCCTCCGGCGACCGCGGCGAGCCCGGCGGAGACGGCGAGGACACAGCGCATGGGAGCGTTGTTCCACGTCCGGGACCAGGAGGCGGGGAGCAGTGCTCCCTCGCGGGCGAAACGCCACACCCACGCGGCCATGGCGGCGAGCCACAACCACACGGTCGCCATGCCCATGAGCACATAGCCGACGTCACCGGTGACACTCGGCTCCGTCTTCGACACGAGGGACCCCGGCAGGCCGAACATCCCTGGCGCCAGAACCACCAGCAGACCGACCGCCGCCACCGTCGACGCGACGCCGACCACGGCGTGCCTCTGGCGAGGCTGATGGCCGTCGGCGGTGCCGGTGTCATCGGCCGCACCGTTCCGGGCGGGGACGAGTGTGCCGCTCTGCCAGGGGCGGGCGATGACGATCAGGGCAAAGCCGGCGGCGATGCAGACGAGAGTGCGCCACTGGGGGCTGATCGGTGGCTGGGCGAAGAGCAGCAGCAAGAGGGCGAACGCCCCGCTGAGCAGGGCCCATTGCAGCACGGCTCCCGCAGGGCTGTCGTCGTCGCCGGCGTCGGCGGCAACGGCCTGCCCCGCGGGGGCCGGCGTCCCGCGCGCGGCGGCGGAACGCGTCCGCCGGGAGCGCCGTGCGGCCAGTGCGATCATGACGGAAGCGCTCACCCACCAGGCCGCGACTCCGACCTTGCTCCAGATCGACTGGCCGTAGCTCAGGAGCCAGTAGCGCTGCCATGGGAGATCGATTTCGAAGGAGATGCTGGTGGGCCTCTGGTTCTTCCAGATCAGAGTGTGCCCGTTCGAGGACCATGCCCGCCTGGAGCGGTCGTTGAAATAAATGCCGCCCATTTCGGCCTTGACGGTCTTCCAGTGCGCATTCTGCAGCGTCGGGGGGTGAAGCCTGATCAGCCACATTCTTTGATGTGCTCTGGTGATCTGCCAAGGTCCGAGCCGGATTTGTTTGTAGTCCTTGATCCAGGCGAAGGAATCGTATTGCACCCTGATGTTCCGGCTGTCAGCCGTCACCACCGGATTGTGCGGTCGCCATTCCTGGAGCTGATCATTGTTCGACCCGCGCAGCAGGCAGCGCATCGCCTCGCGGTATTCCGCTGAATTTTCGCTGAAGGTCAGCTGCCTCGCTGCGGGCCACTTGTCCAGAGGCGCGTTGATCGTCATGTAGGAATAGATCTTGAGGTAGTGATTGCTGTGCTGGTCGAATCGAATTCTGGCGTCCACGCTACTGGCGTCGATTTGATTCCCCCAGCAGGCGTCACTATTGTTCTGCCGCGCCTCTGCCGAGGGGGATGCCAGCCACATCGCGGCCAGTACCGTCAGCAGTAGGAGGCGCCACCACCGGATACCCCGCATCGCCCCGAAACCTCCTCTGCGAGAAATCTAGACCCGTGTCATATGCCACGATCCCCGACGCGCGGGAGAAGATTCGACGGCCCACCCCATCGGCCGTTTTCTGCCGAATTGCAGGAAATAGGTCAGTGGCTGATAATGGAATCCGATGACCGTCAACTACTTGACGGAGGAACCATGACGGACATAAACGTTTCCGCTCCGAGGGTTCCGCTACCCGGCTTCGAGGAAGCCGAGGGGCTGGGACCTCAGGACGCGGAGTTCGTCCGGGATCTGGTGGCGGTGCTGGCCAAGCACGGGAATCTGGACCGTTTCGGGCTGTGTCTTCTGCACGACCACTTCCCGCTCGCCACGGACGAGGTGCTGGTGGAGACGAACGACCCCGTGGCCCGCACACTCCGCGTTCACGTGGAGAAGGCGGACAGGACACGGCACGTCAAGGCGTCGCAGTGGAGGTTCGTGCCGCACGCCGACCGGGAGTCCGGCACGCCGCCCGGGGGAAACGTCTGCCAGGAGATCCTGCTGTGCACCACGCAGGACCTCTGCCCGGCACGCGAGGCCGAGGACGGACAGCGGCGCCGTCCGTGAAGGACGGCGGGGCGCCGCCCGTGAAAGGCGGCGCCCCTTCGCCGTAGGGCCCTGGAAGCGGGTCTCCCGCTGAACGGCCTCTAGAACTTGTTCTTCGGGGTGAGTCCCAGGGACAGCCCCGAAAGGCCCCGCTGCCTGCCGCCCAGCTTCCCCGCGATCGCGCGCAGGGCCGAGCCCGCCGGGGAGTCCGGGTCCGTGAGGACCACCGGCTTGCCCTCATCGCCGCCCTCGCGGAGGCGGACGTCGATCGGGATGGAACCGAGGACCGGGACGCTCGTGCCCGTCGTACGGGTCAGGCCGTCGGCGACCAGCTGGCCGCCGCCCGTGCCGAAGACGTCGACCATCTCGCCGCAGTGCGGGCAGGGCAGGCCGGACATGTTCTCGACCACACCGACGATCTTCTGGTGGGTCTGGACCGCGATGGAGCCGGCCCGCTCGGCCACCTCCGCCGCCGCCTGCTGCGGGGTCGTCACGACCAGGATCTCGGCGTTCGGGATCAGCTGGGCGACCGAGATGGCGATGTCGCCGGTGCCGGGCGGGAGGTCCAGGAGCAGGACGTCCAGGTCGCCCCAGTAGACGTCCGCCAGGAACTGCTGCAGGGCGCGGTGGAGCATCGGGCCGCGCCAGACCACGGGGGCGTTGCCCGGGGTGAACATGCCGATGGAGATGACCTTCACGCCGTTCGCGGACGGCGGCATGATCATGTTCTCGACCTGGGTGGGACGGCCGTCCGCGCCCAGCATGCGCGGCACGCTGTGGCCGTAGATGTCGGCGTCGACCACGCCGACCTTGAGGCCGTCGGCCGCCATCGCCGCAGCGAGGTTCACCGTCACCGACGACTTGCCGACGCCGCCCTTGCCGGAGGCGACCGCGTAGACCCGGGTGAGGTTGCCGGGCTTGGCGAAGGGGACCTCGCGCTCGGTCTGGCCGCCGCGCAGGGCCGTCGCCAGCTCCTTGCGCTGCTCGTCGCTCATCACGTCCAGCGTGACGTCGACGCGGGTGACGCCCTCGACCCGGGAGACCGCCTCGGTGACGCGCTGGGTGATGGTGTCGCGCATGGGGCAGCCGGAGACCGTCAGGTAGACGGTGACCGCGACCGCTCCGTCTGCGCCGATCTCCACCGATTTGACCATCCCCAGCTCGGTGATGGGTCGGTTGATCTCGGGGTCGTTCACCGTCGCCAGTGCCTCGCGCACCGCGTCTTCCGTAGCCATAAGGACGATGGTACGGCGCACCGACGGGGCTGAGGGATGCCCCTCAGCGGTCGTCTGTGTCACGTCCCGGCGGGCGTTCTGCCCGTTCCGCCGGGAATACGACGTGGCCGGCGTGCCCGTCGTGACGGCGGCGCTCCTCCAGCTCCTTGACCAGGTCCTGCAGCTCCGAGCGGATCCAGTCGCGGGTGGCCACCTCGCCCAGGCCCATGCGCAGCGCGGCGATCTCCCGGGTCAGGTACTCGGTGTCGGCGATGGACCGCTCGTTCTGCTTGCGGTCCTGCTCCAGGTTCACCCGGTCGCGGTCGTCCTGCCGGTTCTGCGCGAGCAGGATCAGCGGGGCCGCGTAGGAGGCCTGCAGGGAGAGCATCAGGGTCAGGAAGATGAACGGGTACTCGTCGAAGCGCAGATGCCGGGGCGCGGCGATGTTCCACACCACCCACGCGATGATGACGACCGTCATCCAGACGATGAAGCGGCCCGTGCCCAGGAAGCGGGCGATGCGCTCCGACAGCCGGCCGAACGCCTCCGGGTCCCACTCGGGAAGGAACCGGTGGCGCGGCGGGCGCGGCTGGTCGAGGCGGGGCGTGCGGGGCCGGCCGGCGGCCGTCGCGCCCGTCGGGGTGGTGCGCTCACGGGTGCTCTCACGCTCAGGAGCCATGTGCGGCCGCCCCCTCTCCCTGGTCCAGGTGGAACTCGGTCTCCCGCCAGTCCTCGGGCAGCATGTGGTCCAGTACGTCGTCCACGGTCACCGCTCCGAGCAGCGACCCGGACTCGTCCACCACGGGGGCGGCCACCATGTCGTACGTGGCGAAGAACCCGGCGATGACGGGCAGCGCGGCGTCCGGGGCCAGGGTTTGCAGGTCCTCGTCCAGGAGCGAGCTGACCAGGGTGTACGGGGGGTCGCGCAGCAGCCGCTGGAAGTGCACCGTGCCCAGGTACTTGCCGGTCGGGGTCTCGTCGGGCGGGCGGCAGACGTAGACCTGGGCGGCGAGGGCGGGGGACAGGTCGGGGTTGCGGACCCGGGCGAGCGCGTCGGCGACCGTGGCGTCCGGGCGCAGCACGATCGGCTCGGTGGTCATCAGACCGCCGGCCGTGTGCTCCTCGTACGACATCAGGCGGCGCATGTCGGCCGCGTCGGACGGCTGCATCAGGCTCAGCAGCCGCTCCTTGTCCTCCTCGGGCAGCTCGGAGAGCAGGTCGGCCGCGTCGTCGGGGTCCATGGCCTCCAGGACGTCCGCCGCGCGCTCCTCCTTCAGCTTGCCGAGGATCTCGATCTGGTCGTCCTCCGGGAGTTCCTCGAGGACGTCGGCCAGGCGGTCGTCGTCGAGCGCGGCGGCGACCTCGGCGCGCCGCTTGGGGGAGAGGTGGTGCAGGACGTTGGCGAGGTCGGCGGGGCGCAGCTGCTCGAAGGTGGCGAGCAGGCTCTCGGCGCCCTGCCCGTGCTCCTCCAGCGAGAACCCGGTGACGGCGGACCACTCGACGGTCAGCGTCTCGCCCTTGGCCCGCCGGAAGGCGCCGCCCTTCCTCCCCTTGCGGACGAAGACGCGGTCGACCTCCCAGTCCCGGCGGGCGGGCAGCTGCTGCACGGACAGGTCGAGGACGGTGACCTCCTCGCCGGTCTCCGCCAGCCTCACCCGGCGGTCCAGCAGCTCGCCGAAGACCAGCCGCTCGGTGGGCCGCTGCTCGAAGCGCCGGACGTTCATCACGCCGGTGGTGATGACCTGCCCGGACTCCACGCCGGTGATCCGGGTCATGGGCAGGAAGATACGGCGCCGGGTGGTCAGTTCGACGACCAGCCCGAGCAGCCGCGGGGGCCTGCGGCCCACGCGCAGCATCACGACCAGGTCGCGCACGCGGCCCACCTGGTCGCCGCTCGGGTCGAAGACGGGAACCCCGGCGAGGTGCGAGACGAAGATCCGGGGGGCGCCGGCTGCCATGACTGTGCTTCCTCTGCTGACGTGCGTGGGAAACGCCCTTTGATCGGGTGTTCCGCTTTCTTTGTGAATTGCTCGGATTTGCCCGCTCGGGTGCGCTTCAGGCTAGCCCGTACTGCTCGGATACGCCCTGGTGGGGGGTCCGGACGGACTGGCTCCGCCGGGCGGCCCGGGCACCGGTACGCTGCGGTCCTCCGCTCAGGAACCGTCAGAAAGGCGACCCCACCTGTGACTGCGACTCCCCAGGGCCGTATCCGCCGGGCCGGGCGGGTGACCGCGTTCTGCGCACTCGCCGTGACGGGGACGGCGGTGCTGACCGGGTGCGGCGGCGGCGATCCGGACGCGGGGACGAACGGCGTGGGCAAGCTGCCCGCCGACCGGATCCAGGCCAGGACACGGGCTGCCGCCCAGGGGGCGCCGGCGGTACGGCTGTCCGGGACCGTGGTCACCAGCGGGCGGACGTACCAGCTGGACATGCGGCTGAAGGCCGACGGCGGCACCGGGTCGGTGACGTCGAGGGGGGCGACCTTCAAGCTGCTGCGGGTCGGCGAGCAGCTGTACTTGAAGGCCGACGCGGACTTCTGGAACCAGGCCGACGGCAAGGGCGACGGGGACGGTGCGGCCGGGACGCTCGACGGCAAGTACGTGAAGGTGCCGCAGCGGGACCCCGCGTACAAGAAGTTCAGCGGCTTCACGGACAAGGACCTCCTCCTCGACGGGCTGCTGACACTGCACGGCACACTGGCGACGGACGGCCACCACGACGACGCGGGTACCCGCACCATCCGCATCACCGGCGACAAGGGCTCCGGCGGCAGCCTCGACGTCTCCCTGGAGGGCACGCCGTATCCCCTCCGCCTGTCCCGTGCCGGCGGCGCGGGCACGCTCACCTTCTCCGACTGGGGAAAGGACTTCGCCGTGGCGGAGCCCGCGAAGGGGGACACCGTGGATTACGGCAGGCAGCTGCCGGCGTCCTAGGCCCTGTCGTCACACTCCCGTCTGCCCCGCGACGCCATGCACGCACTCTCGCCGCAGGGCCGCCCTCCGGGCGGCGACGGGAGTGTGACGACAGGGCCTAGGGGGTTTCACGTGCGGGCCGGCGAAAACCCGGCGGTGCCGAACCCCGTCCGGCCCCGCCGTTCCTTCTTCGGCCGCTACTTCTTCCGGCGTTTCGCCAGCAGTCTCGGCAAGCCCGCCGGGACCGGCCTGCGCGTGGTCACCGGAGTCGGCACCGGGGCCTGCGCCAGACTGCCGGAAGGCAACGGCGCCACGGACCCCGCCGGAGCCAGGCGCAGCACCCGGCACTCGCGGGACCAGCGGGCCGGCATCTCCTCGCCGTCGGGGGCGTTCAGGCGCTTGCCCTTCAGTTCGGCGACCGCCGCCTCCCACTCGGCGGAGCCGGGCGCCAGCTCGGACACGGTCGCCGGGAACGACACCAGTCGGCCGCCCTTGTCCTTGCTGCGCACGGTCACCTCGGCACGGCCCCCGTCGACCAGCCCCTGCAGCGGCTGCTCACCCGGCCCGTCGCCGACCAGGCACACCGCGCCCTCGTGCCACACGTGCCACAGCGCACGCGCGGCCGGGGCACCGGTGCCCCTGACCCAGATGAGGCCGGACTTCTTCGCGGCCTCCTCGATGAGGGCCCGGTCGAGCAGCTCGCTTGTCATGCGCCCAGCCTATCCAGCGCCGCTCACAGCCAGCCGTTGCGCTTCAGCGTGCGGTGGATGCCGAGGCAGATGACGACCGTGACCCCCATGATCACCGGGTAGCCGTACTTCCAGTGCAGCTCGGGCATGTACGTGAAGTTCATGCCGTAGACCCCGCACACCATCGTCGGCACGGCGATGATCGCGGCCCAGGCGGTGATCTTGCGCATGTCCTCGTTCTGCGCGACGGACGCCTGCGCCAGGTTGGCCTGGAGGATGGAGTTGAGGAGTTCGTCGAAGCCCAGCACCTGCTCCTGGACCCGGGCGAGGTGGTCGGCGACGTCCCGGAAGTACTTCTGGATGTCCGGGTCGATCAGCCGCATCGGCCGCTCGCTCAGCAGCTGCATCGGGCGCAGCAGGGGAGCCACCGCCCGCTTGAACTCCAGCACCTCACGCTTGAGTTGGTAGATCCGCGCCGAGTCCACACCACGGGACACCCCGCCCTTGCGGCCCGGCGAGAAGACCTCGGTCTCCACCTCGTCGATGTCGTCCTGCACCGCGTCGGCGACCGCGATGTAGCCGTCCACGACATGGTCGGCGATGGCGTGCAGCACGGCCGAGGGGCCCTTGGCCAGCAGTTCCGGGTCGTCCTGCAGCCGGTGGCGCAGTGCCCTGAGCGAGCCCTGGCCGCCGTGCCGGACGGTGATGAAGAAGTCCCGGCCGGTGAAGCACATGACCTCCCCCGTCTCGACGACCTCGCTGTTGGCGGTGAGCCGGTCGTGCTCGACGTAGTGGATGGTCTTGAAGACGGTGAAGAGCGAGTCGTCGTACCGCTCCAGCTTGGGGCGCTGGTGCGCCTGCACCGCGTCCTCGACGGCCAGCGGGTGCAGCCCGAACTCTCCGGCGATACCGGCGAATTCGGCCTCGGTCGGCTCGTGCAGTCCGATCCACACGAAGCCGCCGTCGCGCCGCACCAGCCGCATCGCCTCGTGCGGGGTGAGCGGCTTGGCGCTCGCGACCCGGGCACCGTCGCGGTACACGGCGCAGTCCACGACCGCCGAGGGCGTGGCGGGGTCGCGGGTGGTGTCGTACGACGCGCTCGACGTGCTCGTGGGCTTGCGCAGCGAGACACGGGACGGACGGACCACGGCGCGCAGGTCGCGGATCATCGACATGGGCAGGCTCCTTCGCGACAGGCAACGAAAGACCGCCGGCGACGGGTGGAACTACCCGGAATGAGGACGTTTTCACTGCGGATGTTTGGCACGTCCACAAAGCGGGGAGCACCGCACCGTCGCGGTGGCGACTTCGCTACTGATGCAGAACTGATTCGATCAGGCAGATCGGGTGATCAGGCGATCAGGGCAAAGCGAAACGAGGTGCTCTTCCGAAGGGCAACGCGCACGGGAAGGCGGCAGCGGCCAGCCAGAAAACAGCCAGTGACTACATCAACGGGCGGAAGAGCGAGTGGTACTGCACGGTCGACTTCGATCCATGACAGCCCCACCTCCTCCGGCCGGTCCCTCGTAAGGGAGTCTCATCGGCGTCGGGACTCGATAGCGACGCTTCTACGTGCTGTCCCGAACCACCGGCTCAGCGTAGCAGCCGCCCCATGTGTCAAGGCGCCGCTTTGCCCGCTGCTGACGAGTTCTATGCTCACCGCATGGTTGATGTTCTTCCTCTGGTCGAGGCACGGTTGACCACCGCGCTGGGCGAACCGGACGCGCGCGCCGCCGTCACCTTCCTCGGCACGGACCGCATCGAGGTGCTCCGGTTCCAGGAGGGGGACGTCGTGCGGTACGCCACCCTCGGCATGTCCGCGCACCCCATGACCGACCCCACCGCGATGCTCGCCGACCCGGTCAAGGGTCCCCGAGCCGAGCTGGTCCTGTCCGTCCGCGCAGGTGTCGCCGACACCGACAAGGTGCTCCGTCCGCTCGCCGTGCTGGCCGCGTCCCCGCAGGTGGAAGGGCTGATCGTGACCCCGGGTGCCTCCCTGGACGTGGGCGGCCCGCTGTGGCCCGGCGCCCCGTTCACCTCGGTCCTGGTGGGCGAGCCCGGCGGCCTGGTGGACGACCTGGAGCTGGACGACCCGATGGAGCCCGTACGGTTCCTGCCGCTGTTGCCGATGACCCCGAACGAGGCCGCCTGGAAGCGGGTGCACGGCGCGCAGGCCCTCCAGGAGAGGTGGCTCGCGAACGGCACGGACCTGCGTGACCCGGTCCGCCGGTCCGTCCCGCTGGACTGAGCGCCGACGTGAGCAAGCTCACCAACTGGCTGCCGCGGGCGGTCAGTTGGCGAAGGCCCCGACCACTTCCTCGGTGGCGCGCCGCGGCGCCGGCTCTCTCGGCTTCCCTCCTGGCACGTCAGGTCGCCTGGTGAAGGCGGTGGGCATGCGACTTGCGGGGTGACGGGTTCCGTCCGGACGGGTGATCGTCCTTGACGTGGGCGGTCAGGGGTAGGACCGTGGAGCCCTATGAGGGGCGAACCCAGTTGCCCGAGGTGCGGTGGCCGGGTCAGGGCGCCCGGTCTCTTCGCCGATGCCTGGCAGTGCGATGTGCACGGCACGGTGTATCCGCTGCAGCCCGTGATCCCGCCCAGCGTCGAAGCCCTCGGTGCCGTCGTGCACCGCACGCACGTCCCGCTGTGGATGCCCTGGCCGCTGCCGGTCGGCTGGCTCTTCACGGGCGTGGCCTACGCCGGCGACGACCGCAGCGGCGGTCGCGCGACCGCCGTCGCCTGCTCCGGACCCGGCCCGCTCGGCGGCCCCGGGGAGCTGATCCTGGTGGCGGAGGAACTCGGCGTCGGTCTCGGTGCGCATTACGCGGGCATCGACGGCCCGGACCCGGGGTCGTACATGAACATCGAGAAGCCGCCCCAGGCCAAGGTCCTGGCCGCCGGCCGCCCGACCCCCCTCTGGCACGTCTACCGCACCCCCGACGACCGCGCCGTCTTCGCCGGCGAGGCACTCGGCATGTGGCTGTGGGCGGTGATGTGGCCCGAGCAGTCCGGGCTGCTCATGTACGACGAGCTGGTGCTGACGGATCTGCGGGACGCGGGGGCGGAGCTGGATCTGGTGCCCTTCGGAGCGTTGTCGCCGCGCTTGCTCAGGCCCTGACGCCCACCGGGGTGCCGGGGCGAGGGGGTTCGTCCGATCAGGCCGGCTGTGAGGTGGGGTGCCGGTGCGTGGTGTGCGGCTCGCGCGGTTCCCCGCGTCCCTTGGGGTGCGTTCAGTAGGGGGTGCCTCCCGGGTGCGGGTGTGACAGCCGGGCTCCAAAAGCCCGCTATCCTTAGGTGTCCCTTCCGTCATGTCCCCGTCTGGAGTCACCGTGCGTATCGATCTGCACTGTCACTCCACGGCCTCGGACGGTACGGACAGCCCGGCCGAGCTGGTGCGGAATGCCGCTGCCGCCGGACTGGACGTCGTCGCGCTGACCGATCACGACACCACCCGCGGGTACGCCGAGGCGGTCGCCGCGCTGCCCGGGGGACTCACCCTGGTGACCGGTGCCGAGCTGTCCTGCCGGGTCGACGGCATCTCCATGCACCTGCTGGCCTATCTCTTCGATCCCGCGGAGCCCGCTCTGCTCGCCGAGCGTGAGCTGGTGCGGGACGACCGGGTGCCGCGGGCCAAGGGCATGGTCGCCAAGCTGAACGCGCTGGGTGTGCCGGTCACCTGGGAGCAGGTCGAGCGGATCGCGGCCGGCGGTTCCGTGGGGCGCCCGCACGTCGCGACGGCGCTGGTCGAGCTGGGGGTCGTACCGACGGTGAGCGACGCGTTCACCGAGGAGTGGCTGGCCGACGGCGGCCGGGCCTTCGTGGAGAAGCACGAGACCGACCCCTTCGAGGCGATCCGGCTGGTCAAGGGCGCGGGCGGGGTCTGTGTGTTCGCGCACCCGGCCGCCGCCAAGCGGGGTCGTACGGTCCCGGAGGCGACGATCGCCGAGATGGCCGCGGCCGGCCTGGACGGCGTCGAGGTCGACCACATGGACCACGACGCCGAGGCGCGCGACCGGCTGCGGGGCCTGGCGAAGGATCTGGATCTGCTGGTCACGGGCTCCTCGGACTACCACGGCAGCCGCAAGACCGTGACGCTGGGCGCGTACACGACCGACCCCGAGGTGTACGGGGAGATCACACGGCGGGCGACCGGCGCGTTCCCGGTGCCGGGCACCGGCGGGGCCTGAGGCCGTCAGCGGCCCTCCCGCGCCCGCAGTTCACCCTTTTCCAGCAAGGCCAGTACTTCCCCCATGTTCGACATCGCCGTCTTCGGCTCCCTGTTCCTGACCCTCTTCGTCATCATGGATCCCCCCGGGATCACCCCGATCTTCCTCGCCCTCACCGCCGGCCGTCCGGCCAAGGTGCAGAAGCGCATGGCCTTCCAGGCCGTGTGCGTGGCGGGCGGGGTCATCGCCACGTTCGGCGTCCTGGGCCACCAGATCCTCGACTACCTGCACGTCTCCGTCCCCGCGCTGATGATCGCGGGCGGTCTGCTGCTCCTGCTGATCGCGCTGGACCTGCTCACCGGCAAGACCGACGAGCCGAAGCAGACCAAGGACGTGAACGTGGCGCTCGTACCGCTGGGCATGCCGCTGCTGGCGGGGCCCGGTGCGATCGTGTCCGTGATCCTGGCCGTGCAGAAGGCCGACAGTGTGTCCACGCAGATCTCGGTGTGGTCCGCGATCCTCGCGATCCACGTCGTGCTGTGGCTGGTGATGCGTTACTCGCTGCTGATCATCCGCGTCATCAAGGACGGCGGTGTGGTGCTGGTGACACGCCTCGCGGGCATGATGCTCTCCGCGATCGCCGTGCAGCAGATCATCAACGGGATCACTCAGGTGATCCGGGGGAGCTGAGCCCTCGTCGGCTCGGCTCCCCCGGAAAGCTTGAGTGGCGCGGAACGCCCGAGCGTTACGAGGCCTTGGTCTCGGCCGGGCGGATCCACAGGCGCTGTCCGATGGCGGCGGCCTGCTGCACGATCCGGTTGACGGAGGCGGCGTCCACGACGGTGCTGTCCACGGTGGTGCCGTCGACCTCGTCGAGTCGCATGATTTCGAAGCGCATGGGCTTCTCCCTTCGTCTGGTCATCCTCCTGCGGAGAACTACTCGCTGCACCGGCTGTGTGTCCGGTGTCGTACGTAGTCAACATGCTCCGTGTTACAAACATTCCCTACGCTAAAGAAATTTTTCGAACGACTAATTACTGACCGGTAAGTCGAGCCCGTGGGACCTCGGCGGGACCGACCGGGAACGGTTGTGTTCGCTGCGTGACGACCGGGACAATGAAAGCGATGAACGACGACCTGGCGGCCCTGGGCGCCCGCATCGACCACACGAACGAGCTGCTGAAACGCATGCTCGCCGAGGTGGCGAAGACGCCCTCCACCCACGCGATCTTCGTCGACGCGGGCTACCTGTACGCGGCGGCGGGCCGGCTGGTCGCGGGGACCGAGGACCGCCGGGCCTTCGACCTCGACGCCGAGGGCCTGATCGAGGCCCTCATCGACCGGGCCCGCTCGGTCTTCGCCGACAGCCGCCTGCTGCGCGTCTACTGGTACGACGGCGCCCGCCGCCGCATCCACACCGCCGAGCAGCAGGCCATCGCCGAACTGCCCGACGTCAAGGTCCGCCTCGGCAACCTCAACGCCAACAACCAGCAGAAAGGCGTCGATTCACTGATCCGCACGGATCTGGAGTCCCTCGCCCGGCACCGCGCCATCAGCGACGCGGCGCTCCTCGGCGGCGACGAGGACCTGGTCTCGGCGGTCGAGGCGGCGCAAGGCTACGGCGCCCGTGTCCACCTGTGGGGCATCGAGGCGCCCGAGGGCCGCAACCAGGCCGAGCCGCTGCTCTGGGAGGTCGACAGCCAGCGCACCCTCGACCTGGAGTTCTTCAAGCCGTACGTCTCCCGCCGTACGGCCGCCGCCTACGAGGCCACCTCCGGCACCCGCCCCAGCCGCGAGGACGTCCGCTTCGTAGGCGCCCAGATCGCGGCCAAGTGGCTGGCCTCCCGGGGGCGCGAGGCCCTGGTCGAACTGCTCCCCGGCCACCCCTACCTTCCCGGCTCCGTCGACCAGGACCTGCTGGTCGAGGCGGAGAGCCTGCTGCAGTACTCCCTCCGCGGCCAGGCCGACCTGCGCCGCGCCCTCAGGGACGGCTTCTGGGGCCATCTGCAGGCGCAGTACTGACGCGGTGGTGCCGTCCCACCCCTGTCACGCGGTTCAGCCCTGCTGCGCCGCTCCAGACCCTGCGACGCCGGGATGATCCAGACGTGAGGGCCTAGCCCTGTTCGCCGGCGGCGTCCCAGAAGTCGGCGAGGGCACGCGCCGTGGGCAGGGGCTGGTCGGTGTTCGGGGAGTGCTCGGCGTCCTCGATCACGGTCCGCCGTGCGGCCAGCCGTACCGCCATGTCGTCCAGCAGGGGCAACGGCCAGGTGTCGTCCCGTGCACCGGACAGGATGTGGAACGGCAGCGGTACGGCGGCCAGTTCCGCGACCCGGTCCGGTTCCGTGCACAACTGGTGCCCGGTGGCCAGGAGTTGGGCGGGCTTGGTGCCCAGCCAGCGGCGCCGCAGGTCGTTCCGGTCGTCCAGGCCGTCGTCGAGCGCGGGGGTCTCGGTCTCCTCGGGCGGCTCCATCGCCTGGATCGCCTCCCACACCTCCGCCATCGACATCACCGCGAGCGCGTCCCGCAGCAGCTTCACGCGCTGCTGCTGGGATTCCGAGATCTGGGCTGGGCCGGACGCCATGAGGGTGAGCGACCGGAAGGGGGTGTGGTCGAGCAGGACGGCGGCGCGTGAGATCTGCCCGCCGAGGGAGTGCCCCAGCAGATGCACCGGCTCCCCGAGCACCTCGGCCTGGGCCAGCACGTCGCGTGCCAACTCCTCCTGCGCGTAGGCGGATTGATCGCTCTCGGGTCCGTCCGACTCGTACTGGCCGCGCCCGTCGACGGCGACGGTCCGGTACCCGCGCTCCGCGAGCGGCACGTGCAGCGGATTGAAGTCCTCCTTGCTCCCGGTGAACCCCGGCAGCAACAGCGCGACCCCGCGCGGCTCCACCCCGTCGGCCACGGGAGCGTCGACAACGGCGAACTCCCCCCGTGCGGTTCGCAGGGAGTATGCCCGAGCACCGGGCGGCGGGAGGAAGGTGGCGGGCCTGCTCATGGAGAGAGGCTATCGGGCCGGGGGAGGGGCGGCGGGGGAGGGGAGGCGCGGGCCGCCGGTGAGCGCGGGGAACTGCGGGAGGGGGCGTCGGCACGGGTACGGGGGGCGGAAACGCGACGGCCCGGTCCACCTGAGTGGACCGGGCCGTCGGTGACGGTGCGCCGGATCAGCCTTCGACTGCCTCGACGGCCGCCGTGGCCTTGCGGGTACGGCGGCGCGGCTTGGCCTCCGGCTCGTCGGTCGCCTGGGCCGGGATCTCGACAGCGGCCGTCTTCCGGGTCCGTCGCGGCTTGGCCTCGGCCTCGGGGGCCTCCGGTGCGGCTGCTGCGGCGGTCTTCCGGGTGCGGCGCGGCTTGGCTTCCGTGCCTTCGGCGGTGTCGACGGCAGCGGCGGCGGTCTTCCGCGTGCGGCGGGGCTTGACCTCGGCCTCGGGAACCTCGGCCGCCTCCGGCGCGGCAGTGGCCGTCTTCCGGGTCCGTCGCGGCTTGGCCTCGGCGGTCTCGGCGGCGTCCGGTGCGGCTGCGGCGGCGGTCTTCCGGGTGCGGCGCGGCTTGGCTTCCGTGGTCTCGGCCGGGTCCGTCGCGGGTTCGGCGGCAGCCGCCGTCTTGCGCGTGCGGCGCGGCCTGGTCGCCGGGGCGGGCTCCTCCGCCGGGACCTCGGTCACGACGGACGCGGCCTCGGCGACCGGCTCCGCTGCCTTGCGGGTACGGCGGCGGGGCTTGGTCTCCGTGCCTTCGGCCGTGTCCACGGCGGTCTCGTCGCTGTCCGCGGCCGTCTCGGCGGCTGCTGCCGCCTTACGGGCGCGGCGCGGCTTGGCCTCGGCCTCCGGGGCTTCCGGCGCCGTGGCGGCGGTCTTCCGGGTGCGGCGCGGCTTGGCCTCGGTGGCCTCGGCCGTGTCCACGGCGGCTTCGGCGGCGGCAGCGGCGGTCTTCCGGGTCCGTCGCGGCTTGGCCTCGGCGGTCTCGGCGGTGTCCGTGGCCGTCTCGGCGGCAGCTGCCGCCTTGCGGGTGCGGCGGCGGGGCTTGGCCTCCGCCGTCTCGGCCGCCGGCTCCGGCGCCGGGCTCTCCTCGACCACGGGGGCCGGAACCACGGGCTCGGGCTGCGCCGGCACCTCCGCGACCGCGGAGTCCGTCGCCTGCGGGGCCTGCGCGTCCGCGTTCCCGCGGGTGCGGCGGCGGCGCGGCTTCGCCCCAGCCTCCTGCTCCGGCGTGGTCGGCGCGGGCGCGCCCTCAGCCGTGTCCAGCGACTCGACGGCGGCCTCGGCCGCTGCCGGCTGCGCCGGAGCACCGGCGCGCGTACGGCGACGGCGGCGCAGGGTGCGGGGAGCCCGCGACGCCGCCACGCCCGTGGCGTCCGCGGTGCCGGACTCGGCGGCCGGCGCCGCAGGGGTCGTGGCGGCGTCGAGCGGTGCTCCGCCGCGGGTACGGCGGCGACGGCGCGGGGTGCGGGCCGTACGCTCGCGCTCGGCGGTGCCGGACTCGGGACGGCCGCCCCGCTCACCGCGGCCACCACGGCCGCGACCGCGTGCGCCGCGCCCGCCGGTCTCGCCCAGGTCCTCCAGCTCCTCCGCGTCCAGCCCGGCACGGGTCCGCTCCGAGCGCGGCAGGGTGCCCTTGGTGCCCTCGGGGATGCCGAGGTCGGAGAACAGGTGCGGGGACGAGGAGTACGTCTCCACCGGGTCGTTGAAGTCGAGCTCCAGCGCCTTGTTGATCAGCTGCCAGCGCGGGATGTCGTCCCAGTCGACGAACGTGATCGCCGTACCCTTGGCGCCCGCGCGGCCCGTACGGCCGACCCGGTGCAGGTACGTCTTCTCGTCCTCGGGGGACTGGTAGTTGATGACGTGGGTCACGCCCTCGACGTCGATGCCGCGCGCGGCGACGTCGGTGCAGACCAGGACGTCCACCTTGCCGTTGCGGAACGCGCGCAGCGCCTGCTCGCGGGCGCCCTGCCCGAGGTCGCCGTGGACCGCGCCGGAGGCGAAGCCGCGGCGCTGGAGCTGCTCGGCGATGTCGGCGGCCGTGCGCTTGGTACGGCAGAAGATCATCGCCAGTCCGCGGCCCTCGGCCTGCAGGATGCGGGCGACCATCTCCGGCTTGTCCATGTTGTGCGCGCGGTAGACGAACTGCTTGATGTTCGCGACCGTCGCGCCCTCGTCGTCCGGCGCGGTGGCACGGATGTGCGTGGGCCGGGACATGTAGCGGCGCGCGAGGCCGATGACCGCGCCCGGCATGGTCGCCGAGAACAGCATGGTCTGGCGCTTGGCCGGCAGCATGTCGATGATCTTCTCGACGTCGGGCAGGAAGCCCAGGTCGAGCATCTCGTCGGCCTCGTCGAGGACCAGGCACCTGACGTGCTTCAGGTCCAGCTTCTTCTGGCCCGCGAGGTCGAGCAGCCGGCCGGGGGTGCCGACGACCACGTCGACGCCCTTCTTCAGGGCCTCGACCTGGGGCTCGTAGGCCCGGCCGCCGTAGATCGCCGTCACGCGCACGTTACGGACCTTGCCGGCCGTCAGCAGGTCGTTGGTGACCTGGGTGCACAGCTCGCGCGTGGGGACGACGACGAGGGCCTGCGGGGCGTCGGTGAGGGCCTCGGGGGCGGCGCGTCCGGCCTCGACGTCGGCGGGGACGGTGACGCGCTCGAGGAGCGGAAGACCGAAGCCCAGCGTCTTGCCGGTGCCGGTCTTGGCCTGGCCGATGACGTCCGTGCCGGAAAGGGCGACGGGGAGCGTCATCTCCTGGATGGGGAAGGGGGTGATGATGCCGACGGCTTCGAGGGCCTCGGCGGTCTCGGGGAGGATCCCAAGTTCGCGGAACGTCGTAGTCAGGGTCATGCCTCTTCTGTGTGCGCGGTGCGAGGCGAGCGCGGGGGTCGTGTGCGACCGTGCCGGGGGGGACGTCGGCTGCCGTACGGGCAAACCATTCAAGGCAAGCCGTAAGACACGGGACCTCTGCCGACGCTCTAGCGCTCGTACCGCTGAGGGTGTCCCTCCGGTCGTCGTACGGACTGTGCCGTACGGCCGGGGAGGGCTGTCGGGTCGGAGCCGATCGGGCCACCGACCGGGCATCCTCATGCGTGCGCCCTGTCCGGAGACGTCGACCACCGTCAACGCACTCTTGCAGGCGCATTACCACCATACCCCGGATTCCCGCACATGCGATGGCCGATTTGGTCACGTCATGGTCGTCACAGTGGTTGACCAGGGGCTCCGAGGAGGGCCGAGCGGGCTATTGTGCGGCTCATGACTAGCTCTGACAAGCCTGTGAACGGGTCCGCCGCCTCCGCCGGACCCACCGGTGTCGCCGCCCAGGACTGGGCGCAGGCCTCCGCCGACCCGCAGTACCGCGCCGCCGTCGTGGACCTGCTCGGGGCGCTCGCGTACGGGGAGCTGGCGGCGTTCGAGCGGCTCGCGGAGGACGCGAAGCTGGCTCCGACCCTCGCGGACAAGGCGGAGCTCGCGAAGATGGCCTCGGCCGAGTTCCACCACTTCGAGCGGCTGCGGGACCGGCTGACCGAGATCGGTGAGGAGCCGACGGCCGCGATGGACCCGTTCGTCGCGGCCCTGGACGGCTTCCACCGGCAGACCGCGCCCTCGGACTGGCTGGAGGGCCTGGTCAAGGCGTACGTCGGCGACTCGATCGCGAGTGACTTCTACCGGGAGGTCGCGGCGCGTCTCGACTCCGACACGCGTGAACTGGTCCTCGCCGTCCTCGACGACACCGGGCACGCCGGGTTCGCCGTGGAGAAGGTGCGGGCCGCCATCGACGCCGACCCGCGGGTGGGCGGCCGGCTGGCGCTGTGGGCGCGGCGGCTGATGGGCGAGGCGCTGTCGCAGTCCCAGCGGGTCGTCGCCGACCGGGACGCGCTGTCGACGATGCTCGTGGGCGGGGTCGCCGACGGGTTCGATCTCGCGGAGGTCGGGAAGATGTTCTCGCGGATCACGGAGGCGCACACGAAGCGGATGGCGGCGCTGGGCCTCGCGGCCTGAGAAACGGATGCGCTCCGCGGGGGTTGCGCGGCGCGGGCCCGTCCGGGCCGGTCGCGCAGTCCCCGCGCCCCTGGGGAGGTGCCTGTGGCGCCCGCTGCGAAGGCGTCGCTACGCCGTCGCTGATCGGCGCAGTCTGCCTGCCGGGCGCAGCAGGAGGGACAGGGACGCCGCGGAGATGATCGCGGCACCCAGGAGGCTCGGCCAGGTGGCGGCGGAGCCGAGGGCGGTGTGGGTGACGAAGTCACCGAAGAGGGCGCCGGCGATGCCCGTCGAGAGGACCAGCGGGCGGGCCGGCAGCCGGTGGGGCAGGCGGTACGCCGCGATCAGGGCGAGGGCCAGACCGAGCACTGCGGCGCCGAGTGCTTCCAGGATCATGTCGGGGTCCCTCCCACGGCCGGTCTGCGTTGAACGGTCGTAGCCCGTCATACCCGTGACCTGCGGAGCACAATCCTCCGCTGTGGAGAGGTTGTGCGCCACATGTGTGTGCCGTGCATGCGGAAGGGCCCGGCGGCACAGGCCGCCGGGCCCTTCTCACGAGGCCGGCCTACAGTGCGCCGAACCCCACCTTGCGCACGGTCGGCTCACCGATCTCCACGTACGCCAGACGGTCGGTCGGCACCAGGACCTTGCGGCCCTTCTCGTCCTGGAGGCTCAGCAGCTGCGTCTTTCCGGACAGGGCGTCGGACACCAGGCGCTCGACCTCCTCGACGCTCTGACCGCTCTCCAGAACGATCTCGCGGGGCGCGTACTGCACGCCGATCTTGACCTCCACGGCTTTGTCCCTCCGACGGTCAGTGATGTGCGCGATCTTCCGCGCCGTACCCAGCACACATTAGCCCGGTGAGGGGACGTACACGCTGCGGGCCGGAACGCCGTCAGCGAACAGCGCGCGGGAACAAAGGGCCGTCAGTGGTGTTCGCTGCCGTGCAGGGGGAAGCCGGCGATGCCCCGCCAGGCCAGCGAGGTGAGCAGTTGCACCGCCTGGTCGCGCGGCACGCTGCGGTCGCTGTGCAGCCAGGAGCGGGCCACCACCTGGGCGAGACCGCCGAGGCCGGAGGCGAGCAGCATCGACTCCGCGCGCGAGAGGCCGGTGTCCTCGGCGATGACGTCGCAGATCGCCTCGGCGCAGTCGTTGGTGACCTTGTCGACGCGCTCGCGCACCGCCGGCTCGTTCGTCAGGTCCGACTCGAAGACCAGCCGGAAGGCGCCGCCGTCGTCCTCGACGTACGCGAAATAGGCGTCCATGGTGGCCCGGACGCGCTGCTTGTTGTCGGTCGTCGACGCCAGCGCGCCGCGCACGGACTGGATCAGCGACTCGCAGTGCTGGTCCAGCAGGGCGAGGTAGAGGTCGAGCTTGCCGGGGAAGTGCTGGTAGAGCACCGGCTTGCTCACGCCGGCCCGCTCGGCGATGTCGTCCATCGCCGCCGCGTGATAGCCCTGTGCGACGAAAACCTCCTGGGCGGCGCCCAGCAGCTGGTTCCGTCGGGCGCGGCGCGGCAGACGGGTGCCACGCGGGCGTGCCGCCTCAGTTTGCTCGATGGCTGTCACGCCGCCTCCCAAAGTCGTCCATATCGCGGTGTCACCCGCGCCGCCATCGTACTTTTCGGTAACCGTGGTGTGCGCGGTGCGAGCGCAGAATTTCACGTACCGGACGGCGGCGAAAGCGGCTGCGGGTCCCGGGTGGGGCCGCAGGAGTGCGTCGACGTCAGCGGCGGGACCGCTGTGACGTCAGCGGTAGTCGTCCTCGTCGAGTGAGACCACGCGCGCCTGTTCGACCAGATCGGCCTCGTTCGCACGGTCCGGATCCACTCCCGTCAGGGGGTCGTCCCGGTCCGGCTTGATGTCCGCCTGCTGCTCGGCGGCGTCCACCTCGGGAGCCTCGACATCGATCTCGGGGGTTGTCTCGGCCTCCAGGTCGTCGATCGCGTCGGGCTCGGTCGGGTCATAGGACATGGTGGGCTCCCTTCCTACGAACGTCCCTGGGAGAAGCAGGGGCCACATGCGGGTGCCCTCTGACGAGCCTATGAGACGGCAGATCCGGACGCCATGCCGTCTCGTCCCTTCGCCGCCCCTGTGCACCGGTCGCGGACGGTCCGGCGCGCCGCCCGCGCTCATTCCGGTTCACCCGTGACCCGCGTTTCACTCTGTGACGGCCACCACACGAATCTCGGCGTGATCACCTCGTAACATTGCCGCATGTCTTCGACCGAGTCGCCGTCCGTGCCGGCCGCCAGCGTCCTTCCGAAGGTGGCGCCCGTCCGGGTGGCAGAGGGCGAACGGCTGCGGTCCGTGAGGCTGCCCGGGGTCACTCTGTCGATCCGTTCCCGCCGTCCCGCGCGCGAGGGTCTGCCGCCCGCCCTGTACGTCCACGGGCTCGGCGGCTCCTCGCAGAACTGGTCGGCGCTGATGGCCGAGCTGGACGGCGTGGTGGACAGCGAGGCGGTCGACCTGCCGGGCTTCGGCGACTCCCCGCCCCCGGACGACGGGGACTACTCCGTCACCGGGCACGCGCGCGCGGTGATCCGCCATCTCGACGCGGCCGGCCGCGGCCCCGTCCACCTGGTCGGCAACTCGCTCGGCGGCGCGGTCACCACGCGCGTGGCCGCCGTACGACCCGACCTGGTCCGTACGCTCACCCTGGTCTCGCCCGCCCTGCCGGAGCTGCGCATCCAGCGCACCGCGGCGCCGACCGCCCTGCTCGGCGTGCCCGGTGTCGCCGCCCTGTTCACCCGGTTGACCAAGGAGTGGACCGCCGAACAGCGGGTGCGCGGGGTCCTGGGGCTCTGTTACGGCGACCCCGCGCGCGTGTCGCCCGAGGCGTTCGGGCACGCCGTGGAGGAGCTGGAGCGGCGGCTGCAGCTGCCCTATTTCTGGGACGCGATGGCCCGCTCCGCGCGCGGGATCGTCAACGCCTACACGCTCGGCGGACAGCACGGACTGTGGCGCCAGGCCGAGCGCGTGCTCGCGCCGACCCTGCTCGTCTACGGCGGCCGCGACCAGCTGATCGGCTTCCGCATGGCGCACCGGGCCGCCCGTGCCTTCCGTGACTCCCGCCTGCTGTCCCTGCCGGACGCCGGTCACGTGGCGATGATGGAGTACCCGGAGGTGGTGGCCACGGCGTTCCGGGAACTCCTCGCGGAGCGCGGGGGCGGCGGCACCGACTCGGGTACGGGGAGCTGAGGCCGGCGTGGGACGCCACAGCCGCCGCGGCCCGGCACCCAAGGGCGACTCCGCGGACATAATCGCCAGGCGCAGGGAACAACAGGACACCCCCTCGGACACCGGCGGGGACATTCCGGTCCGGAGCGGCGGCCAACCGCTGTTGCCCGGGCAGCGACAGGCGCCGCCGGGGCAGCGACCGGAGTCGCAGGGGCGGCGACCGGTGCCGATGGGCGGGGCGGGTACCGCTGCCGGCCATCCGCCGCGCGCCCCCCAGGGATCGCCGACGTTCCCGGACGGCACCCCCGCTCACGGAGTGCCGCGTTTCGGCGAGGGCACGCCTGCGCGTGGTGTCCCGACGCTTTCCGACGGTACGCCGGCGCGTGGTGTGCCCGGCTTCGGTGACGGCAGGCCCGCGCGTGGGGTGCCGCGTCTTCCTGACGGCACACCGGGGCCCGGTGTCCCGACGTTTTCCGATGGGTCGCCGGCGCGTGGTGTGCCCGGCTTCGGTGACGGCACGCCCGCGCACGGTGTACCCCGTTTCCCCGATGGCACGCCCGCGCACGGTGTGCCGAGGCTGGCCGGGGGCACCCCGGCTCACGGGGTGCCGCGTTCCGGTGACGGCACCCCCGCTCACGGCATGCCGGGGCTTCCCGACGGCACCCCCGCGCAGGGTGCGCCCCGCCTTCGTGGCGGTGCTGCCACGCGGGGTGGGCACCCCGAGCAGCGGGAAGCCGGGGGTGGCTGGGGGGAGTTCTCGGGGGCGGCCGGTTCCGGTGGCGTGCTTCCGGGGCAGCGGCCGGCGGGGCCGGGGTCCGGTAGGGGGCCCCGGCAGGAGTACCTCGACGCCTTCTCCGCCGGACACGCCGGCGCCGAGGACGACGTCGACGTCTTCGCGCCCCGCGTGGGCAAGCCCCGCCCCGCAGAGCGGCACCCGGCCGACGCGCCGGAGACGGACGGCCCCGGCGACAGCGCCCCGCAAGAGGCGCGGGGAGCCGCGCGGGCGGCCACAGCGCAGCCGCAGTCGCAGGACGGCGCAGCCGCCCCCCAGGGACCCCCGCGCGCCCGGACCTTCACCGGTATCGCCGCGGCCGCCGTCACCACGGTGCTCGCGGTGGTCGTCGCCGGACAGGTGACCGAGTCGCGCGACGGCGGCGCCGCGCAGTCGAGGTCGGCCACCGACCAGGCCCGTGACGCACGTCCCGCCGGCGGACAGGCCCCCTCGGCCTCGCCCGGCACGGCCACGCTGTCGTACGAGCAGAAGATGGGCCGGACGTACCCGCTCAGCGCCACGCTGAAGGGCCCGGGGAAGTTCGACGCGGTGCCCGGTTTCGCCAAGGCGCCGGGCCGGGGGCAGAAGTACACCTACCGCGTGGACGTCGAGCAGGGGCTGGGGCTCGACGGCGAGCTGTTCGCCGAGGCCGTGCAGAAGACCCTGAACGACGACCGCAGTTGGGCCCACGGCGGTGCCCGTACCTTCGAGCGGGTCTCCTCCGGCAAGCCCGACTTCGTGATCACGCTGGCCAGCCCGGGTACGACCGCCCAGTGGTGTGCGAAGTCGGGCCTGGACACCACGGAGGACAACGTCTCCTGCGACTCGGCCGCCACCGAACGCGTGATGATCAATGCGTACAGATGGGCCCAGGGCAGCAGGACATACGGGGACAAGATCCATGCCTATCGGCAGATGTTGATCAACCATGAGGTCGGTCACCGGCTCGGCCACGGCCATGTGACGTGCCAGAAGGACGGCGAACTCGCCCCCGTTATGCAACAGCAGACCAAGTTCCTGAACCATGACGGAATCCACTGTCTGCCCAACCCCTGGCCGTATCCCCGAAGTTGACGGGCGCCTCTTGCGTCACATTGACATGAGCCGCAAGGTCGTTCATATTTCTGCGCATGTGGTCTAGTCATGCCGCCTCCGGGAGCGCCGCCATCGAGCTGGCGCTCATCGGCGTGACCGCACTCTGCGTGGCCGACATCCACTGTCGCTGACGCCGCCTGCCTGGCGTCCGCGTCGCGACCCCTTTCCTTTTTCTGTGTCCGTGGCTGAGCCACGGATTTTTCGACGACCCGACGCCGAGGCCGACGTCTGCCCGCAAACGTCTCACTCCTCGTCCATCAGTCTCAGTATCCGAGAGGTCGTCATTCCGATGCGTCAACCGTCCGTCATAGCGCGCCGTGTGGCAGCGGCATCCGTCAGCCTGGCCGTGGCAGCGGGCGCCGCCGCCTGCGGCCCGAAGGACAACGATGCCAAGGTCTCCGGTGGCGACTCCGCGCCCCGCAAGGGCGGCACCCTGACGGTGCTGAACTCCCAGCCGCAGACCGACTTCGACCCCGCCCGCCTCTACACCTCCGGCGGCGGAAACGTCCCTTCGCTGGTCTTCCGCACCCTCACCACGCGCAACCGCGAGAACGGCGCGGCCGGCGCCAAGGTCGTCCCCGACCTCGCCACCGACACCGGACGCCCCACCAAGGACGCGACCGTGTGGACGTACACCCTGAAGAAGGGCCTGAAGTACGAGGACGGCACGCCGATCACCTCGGCCGACATCAAGTACGGCATCGAGCGCTCCTTCGCCCCGGAACTCTCCGGCGGCGCGCCCTACCTGCGTGACTGGCTGGCCGGCGCGGCCGACTACCAGGGGCCCTACAAGGACAAGGAGGGCCTCTCGGCGATCGAGACACCCGACGCGCGGACCATCGTCTTCCACCTGAACAAGCCCGAGGGCGAGTTCCCGTTCCTCGCCACGCAGACGCAGTTCACCCCGGTGCCCAAGAGCAAGGACAACGGCACCAAGTACGAGGAGCACCCGATCTCGTCGGGTCCGTACAAGGTCGTCAAGAACGAGAACGACGGCGAGCACGTGCTCCTCACGCGCAACACGAACTGGTCGGCGGCCACCGACGCCGAGCGCAAGGCCTACCCGGACACCGTCGACGTCCGCTCCGGGCTGGACTCCTCCGTGATCAACCAGCGGCTGTCCGCGTCCCAGGGTGCGGACGCGGCCGCGGTCACCACGGACACCAATCTCGGCCCGGCCGAGCTCGCCAAGGTCGGCGGCGACAAGGAACTGGCCGCGCGCGTGGGCACCGGCCACTTCGGTTACACCAACTACATCGCGTTCAACCCGACCGTGAAGCCGTTCGACGACCCCAAGGTGCGTGAGGCGATCGCCTACGCCATCGACCGGTCCTCGGTGGTCAACGCGGCCGGCGGCAGCGCGCTCGCCGAGCCCGCCACCACCTTCCTGCCCAACCAGAAGTCCTTCGGCTACACGCCGTACGACCCGTTCCCGGCCGGCGCGTCCGGCAATGCGGCCAAGGCCAAGGAGCTGCTCGCCCAGGCCGGCCACAAGAACGGGCTCACGGTGACCCTCACCCACTCCAACGCCAAGGACTTCGAGACCAGCCCGGAGATCGCGACCGCTGTCCAGGACGCGCTCAAGAAGGCCGGCATCACGGTCAAGCTGCAGGGCCTGGAGGACAACGACTACCGGGACAAGATCCACAGCGTGAAGACCGAGCCCGGTTTCTTCCTCGCGCACTGGGGTGCCGACTGGCCCTCCGGCGGTCCCTTCCTCGCCCCGATCTTCGACGGCAGGCAGATCGTCAAGGACGGCGCGAACTTCAACACGGGCCTGCTCAACGACACGTCGGTCAATGACGAGATTGACGCGATCAACAAGTTGACCGACCTCGACGCCGCCGCCAAGCGGTGGGGTGCGCTGGACAAGAAGATCGGCGACAAGGCCCTCGTCGTGCCGCTGTTCCACCCGGTCTACAAGCGCCTGTACGGCAAGGACGTCAAGAACATCGTCATCAGCGACTGGACCGGCGTCCTGGACATCTCCCAGGTCGCGGTGAAGTAGCGCCGTGAGCGGGGCACTTGTCGCCGTCGAGACCGCCGGGGCGGACACCGCCGTCCCGGCGGTCTCGGGGGCACGTCAGTTCTGGCGGCGGCTGCGGGCGCAGCGCGCCGCCCTGGTCGCCGCGGCCGTCGTCGCGCTGCTCGTCCTGATCGCGCTCGCCGCGCCGCTGTTCACCGCGCTGGAGGGCCAGGACCCCACCACGTACCACCCGTCCCTGATCGACTCCGCGCGCGGCGGCGTGCCCGTCGGCTCCTTCGGCGGCACGAGCGCCGACCACTGGCTGGGCGTCGAGCCCCAGACCGGCCGCGACATGTTCGCGCGGCTGGTGTACGGCGCGCGGGTGTCGCTCGGGGTGGCGCTGGCGGCGACGGTGGCGCAGGTCGTCATCGGCGTCCTCATGGGCGTCGCCGCGGGGCTGGGCAACCGATGGGTCGACCTGGTCCTGAGCCGGATCACGGACATCTTCGTCTCGATGCCGCTGATGATCA
This sequence comes from Streptomyces sp. NPDC001135, assembly GCF_053598395.1. Taxonomy (NCBI): domain Bacteria; kingdom Bacillati; phylum Actinomycetota; class Actinomycetes; order Kitasatosporales; family Streptomycetaceae; genus Streptomyces; species Streptomyces sp. NPDC001135. The sequence continues at coordinate 130,959 of NZ_JBSFKD010000006.1, forward strand.
TGGCGCTCGCGCTGCTCGCCGTCGTCCCGAACGGCTTCCCGCGGCCCGTGCTCGTGGCCCTCGTCATCGCCCTGGTCTCCGGCTGGAGCACGACCGCGAAAATGGTGCGCGCGCAGACCCTCACCCTCAAGAACCTCGACTACGTCGCCGCGTCCCGGCTCAGCGGCTGGAGCACCTGGCGGACCGCCGTGCGCGAGCTGCTGCCGGGGCTCGCCGCGCCGGTCATCACCTACGCGGCACTGCTGATCCCGACGAACATCAGCGCCGAGGCGGCCCTGTCCTTCCTCGGCGTCGGCGTGAAGCCCCCGACGCCGTCCTGGGGGCAGATGCTGACCTCCGCCGACGTCTGGTACCAGGCGGCCCCGCAGTACCTGCTGCTGCCCGCCGGCGCCCTGTTCGTGACCGTGTTCGCGATGACCGTCCTCGGCGACGGCGTCCGCGTCGCCCTCGACCCGCGCGCGGCCTCCCGCCTGCGCGTCGGCACCGGCCGCAAGCGCGAGGCCCGCGCGGAGAAGGCCGTACCGAAGGCGGAGAGGACCGTACCGAAGACGGAGACGGCCGTACCGGAGACCGAGACGGCCGTACCGGAGAAGGAGGACCGGGCATGAGCGGCCTCACCGGATTCGTCCTGCGGCGCGTGCTCGGCGCCGTGGTCACCCTGTTCGCGCTCTCGGTGATCATCTACGTCGTCTTCTACGTCACCCCCGGCAACGTCGCCCAGATCACCTGCGGCCCGCGCTGCTCCCCGGCCCAGGTCCACCAGGTGACCCAGCAACTCCACCTCGACGACCCGCTGTACGTGCGCTACGGACACTTCCTGCAGGGCCTCTTCGCCGGCCAGGACTTCTCCACCGGCACCTCCGTCGAGCACTGCCCGGCGCCCTGCCTCGGCCAGTCGTACCAGACCGACCGGCAGGTCACCGACATCATCCTGACCAAGCTGCCGGTGAGCTTCTCGCTGGTCCTCGGCGCGATGGTGATCTGGCTGCTGCTCGGCGTCGGCACCGGTGTGCTCTCCGCCTGGCGGCGCGGCCGGTTCAGCGAGCGCGTGCTCACCGCGATCACGCTGGCGGGCGTCGCCACGCCGGTCTTCGTCATCGGCCTGGTCCTGATGATCGTCGTCTGCGGCGAACTGCAGCTGCTGCCCTTCCCGCAGTACGTGAACTTCACCGACGACCCCGAGCAGTGGGCCTGGAACCTGCTGCTGCCCTGGCTCTCCCTCGCCCTCATCGAGTCGGCCAACTTCGCCCGGCTCACCCGGGCCTCGATGCTGGAGACCCTCGCCGAGGACCACATCCGTACCTTCCGCGCGTACGGCGTCGGCGAGCGGGCGGTGATCGTCCGGCACGCGCTGCGCGGCGCGACCGCGTCCGTCATCGCGCTCAACGCGGTCACCTTCGGCTCGGCCGTCGGCGGCGCCGTCCTCACCGAGACCCTCTTCGGCCTGCCCGGCATCGGCCAGGAGCTGGTGCACGCCGTGAAGGTCGTCGACCTGCCGGTGGTCGTCGGCATGGTCCTCGTCATCGGCTTCTTCGTGGTCCTCGCCAACGCCGTCGCGGACGTCCTGTACGCGGTGGCCGACCGACGGGTGGTGCTCACATGAGCCCGGACGAACGTACGAGCCTGGTCGACGTCACGGACCTGACCGTCGAGTTCGGTGCGCTGCGGGCCGTGGACTCCCTCTCCTTCAGCCTGGCGAAGGGCGCCGCGCTGGCCCTCGTCGGCGAGTCCGGCTCCGGCAAGTCCACGGTCGCCGGCGCCCTGCTGGGCCTGCACCGCGGCACCGGGGCGCGGGTCGCCGGCTCGGTGCGCGTCGCCGGCACCGACGTACAGGACGCCTCCGACGACGAGCTGCGGCGGCTGCGCGGCGCCAAGGCCGCCATGGTCTTCCAGGACCCGCTGTCCTCGCTGGACCCGTACTACGCGATCGGCGACCAGATCGCCGAGGTCTACCGCGTGCACGCGCGCGTGTCGCGTCGCCACGCACGCGCGCGTGCGGTGGAGGTGCTGGACCGGGTGGGCATTTCGGACGCACAGCGCCGGTCCCGGTCCCGCCCGCACGAGTTCAGCGGCGGTATGCGCCAGCGCGCGCTCATCGCCATGGCACTCGCCTGCGAACCGGACCTGCTGATCGCCGACGAGCCGACCACCGCTCTCGACGTCACCGTCCAGGCCCAGATCCTCGACCTGCTGCACACCCTGCGCGAGGAGACCGGCATGGGCCTGCTGCTGGTCACGCACGACGTGGGCGTCGCCGCCGAGAGCGTGGACGACATCCTCGTCATGCGGCACGGCAGGGCCGTCGAGCACGGCCCGGTCGGCACGGTCCTCGCGGCGCCCGTCGAGGCGTACACCCGTGAACTCCTCGACGCCGTCCCGCGCGTGGACGCGCGCCGCACCGGCTCCCCGGCCACCGACGAGGTCGTGCTGGAGGCCACCGGCGTGCGGCGCGAGTTCGGGCGCGGCAAGCGGGCGTTCGCGGCCGTGGACGACGTCGCGGTGACCGTCCGGCGCGGCGAGACCCTCGGCGTGGTCGGGGAGAGCGGCAGCGGCAAGACCACCCTCGGCCGCATGCTCGTCGGGCTGCTGGAGCCGACCGCCGGCGCGATCCGCTACGAGGGCCGCCCGCACACCGGCGTGAACCCGGCCGTCCAGATGGTCTTCCAGGACCCCGTCTCCTCCCTCAACCCCCGCCGGAGCGTGGGCGAGTCCATCGCCGACCCGCTCCGCGCGCGTGGTGAACGGGACGAGGAGCGCATCCAGGGGCGCGTGCGGGAACTGCTGGAGCGCGTGGGGCTCGACAGGGCGCACTACGACCGTTACCCGCACGAGTTCAGCGGCGGCCAGCGCCAGCGCATCGGCATCGCCCGCGCGCTCGCCGCCGAACCGCGCGTCATCGTCTGCGACGAGCCCGTCTCCGCGCTCGACGTCACCACACAGGCCCAGGTGGTCGAGCTGCTCGGCGAGCTCCAGCAGGAGCTGGGCCTCGCGCTGGTGTTCATCGCGCACGACCTCGCCGTCGTACGCCAGGTGAGCGACCGTGTCGCGGTGATGCGCCGGGGCCGGGTCGTCGAGTACGGGCCGGCCGACGAGGTGTACGACAGTCCGCGCGAGCCGTACACCCGGCAGCTCCTGGCCGCCGTACCGGCCCTCGACCCGGAACATGCGGCCCAGCGCCGTGCGGCCCGCCGCGAACCGGCCGTGGCGTAACGTTTCGTGCACGGTTGATCGCGCTGTGAGGCCCTAGCGCGACCGAACGCGACCCGCACGCGAAAGTTACGACCGTTCACCCCTTTTGGTGGCGCGATGGACAACCGTCCGTCGCGCCACCGCCTTGTCCCCTTACGTTCGTCCCGCTGCGAGCCGCCGGGACCGGGGCGGCTCACCGGACGGGAGATCGGGGGTGCACACGTGCGTATCGGACTGCTTACGGAGGGTGGCTACCCGTTTGTGGGCGGTGACGCCGGACTCTGGTGCGACCGGCTCGTGCGCGGGCTCGAGCAGCACGAGTTCGACATCTACGCGCTCAGCCGCAGTCGGCGCCAGGAGGACGACGGCTGGGTCGCGCTCCCACCGCAGGTCAGCGGGGTCCGTACGGCGCCGCTGTGGACAGCCGAGGACGACGGGGTCGCCCACGGGCGGCGCGCGCGCCGGCGCTTCACCGAGTGCTACGGCGAACTGGTCGCGGCGGTGTGCGCCGGGACCGGCACCGATGCCGCCTCCGAGGAGGGGTCCACCGCTCTGGCGGACCGTTTCGGCAGCGCGCTGTACGGACTCGCCGAACTCGCCCGGGACAAGGGCGGACTGGTCGGCGCCCTGCGCTCGGACGCCGCCGTGCGCACCCTCGAACGCGCCTGCCGCACCCCCGGCGCGCTGCGCACGGCGCACGAGGCGCGCGTACCCGATCTGCTCACCGTCACCGCACACCTCGAACGCGCCCTGCGGCCCCTCTCCCTCGACTGGTACGGCGACGACGGCCTGGGCGCGGCCGACCTCTGTCACGCCACCGCCGGCGGCCCGGCCGCCCTCCCCGGACTGCTCGCCCGGCACTTCTGCGACGTACCGCTGCTCGTCACCGAGTACGGCGTCCCCCTCCGCTCGCACTACCTGACCCTCGGCCCCGACACCGCCGCCCCCGCCGTACGCGCGCTGCTCGGCGCCTTCCACGGCCGGCTCGCCACCGAGGTCTACCGGCGGGCCGAGATCCTCACCCCCGGCAACGCCCACGCCCGCCGCTGGCAGGAACGGTGCGGCGCCGACCGGGCCCGGATCCGCACGGTCCACCCGGGGATGGACGCCGCCCGCTTCACGGACGTCGGCGAGGCCCAGGACCACGCCGACCCGGACACGCTGGTCTGGGTCGGGCGCGTGGAACCCGCGAAGGACCTGATCTCGCTGCTGCACGCCTTCGCCGAGGTCCGCAAGGAGGAACCCAAGGCACGCCTCCGGATCGTCGGCGCACCCGCCGGCCCCGAGGGCGCGGCCTACCTCGGCCACTGCCGGGCGCTCGCCGCGCAGCTCTTCCCGGACGAGGCCGAAGGGGTGCACTCGGTCGGCGACAACCCGGTCTCCTTCGAGGAGATCGGCGGCCCGGAGGCCCCCACGCTGCCCGACGCGTACGCCGCCGGCGCGGTCGTCGTGCTGTCCAGTGTGGTCGAGGGCTTCCCGATCGGCCTCATCGAGGCCATGTTCTGCGGCCGGGCCACGGTGTCCACCGACGTCGGCGCGGTGGTCGAGGTCATCGGGGGCACGGGGCTCGTCGTACCCCCGCGCAACCCGCGGGCGCTCGCCGAGGCGTGCGTGGCGCTGCTGCGCGACCCCGAGCGCCGTGCGCGCCTCGGCGCCGCCGCGCGCGCCCGCGCGCTCGAACTGTTCACCGTCGAGCAGAACATCGCGGCGTTCCACGGCATCTACCTGCAGATCGTCTCGCACTGCCCGGTACGCCGGGTCGTCCTCGACGAGGCCGGCGAGCCACGGCCGTTCGCCACCCCCGCCGAATCCCACGTCCCCGGCCGCTGGACCGGCCCCACGGCCCGCGTCCTGCCCCGGACCGTCCCCGGCTGGGCGACGGCCCCACCGGTGCGCGCGACACCGCTGGCCGCTGCCGAGGGGGCGTGATGGGCGTACGGGACGCGGACGAGAAGGGTGTGGTGGGTGAGCCGGCCGAGGCGGGGACGTCGGTCCGGCTGGACCGGCCGGCGATGCCCAGGGGGACCGAGCCCTGGGGCGCGCGGTCGGGGGAGAGGCGCAACCCGGCCGCCCGCGAAGAGGGTTCGGGCAGCCCCCGGCCGGGCGAGCGGCACGTCGCCGCGCCCCGGCGCGGCGCCGCCGACCCCGTGAAGGCCCTGCTGCACCGGCACCGGGAGCTGTGCGAGCGGGCCGTGGACCCGTTGGAGATCGCCGCCGGGCTCGAGGCGCACGGCGTCACCGACCGGACCGCCGCCCGGTTCCGCCACCGCGACGTCTTCTCGCTCGCCGAGGAGCTGTACGCACGCGTGCCCCGCACCGGTGAGCACGGCCCCCGGACCGAACCGCTGCCCGCACCCCGTGTCCGCGCGGACTGGGTCCTGCTCACCCTCCTGCCCGGCGCCCTCGGCGCGGCCACCGTCGCAGGACTGCGCCTCACCCACGGCCACCCCCGCCTCCTGGTCGCCCTCGCCGGCATCGTCACCGTCGCCCTCGCCACGCGGGCCGCACTGCGCCGCGGTCCCCTCGCCGGCCCTTCCGGCAGGCACACGGGCCAGACGCCGCACGGCACGCGCAGGTGGCACGCGGCGCACGGCACGCGCGTGTGGACGCTCTGGCTCCTCGGGTACGCCCTCCTCGGCGACGGCCTGCTGCGCGCCGTCGTGTCGGGCGGCCCCGACGCCCTGCCGACCGGGACCCCCGACGGCCCCTGGCCCACGGCCGGCGCGCCCGCCCTCGCCCTGACCCTGGCCTGCGCCCCGGCCGCCTGGTGCGCCCACCTGCTCACCGCGGGCGCCCGCCGCAGGCTCACCGGCAGCCGGGGCCTGGAGGACTTCACGGCCGCCGCCCGACCGCTGCTGTGCGGCACGGTCGTGCTCTTCCTCGGCGCGCTCACCGCGCTGCTCCTGGTGTGCGGCACCGTCCTGCGCGAACCCGCGGCCTTCCCGCAGACCCTCGCCCTGGGCGCGCTGCTCCTGCTCGCCCGCCTGCTCACCGCGCACCACCACCGGCATGCCCCGGCCGTGGTGCTCGGCGCCGCCGCGGTCACAGAGGTGGTGGCCCTCACCCTGCCGCTGGCCGGAAGACTGCCCGGCTGCGCCGCCCTGGCGGTCCCTGTCCGGACCCTCGTGCACACCTGGGGTGAGGCCGCCGTCCCGGCCCTCGCCTGCGGCACCGCGGCGCTGGCCCTGCTGCTGCACGCCGCCCGCACGCTGACCCGGGCCTCGGCGCACGCGCCCACGGGAGCCCCCGACTGAACCTCCCGCCACCGGCCCGGACCGCCGGAGGCGACCGCATCACCCCTTTTGAAGGAGAACACCAGATGACCACCTCCCGACCCGGAGCGTCCGGGGCCCCCGGAGCCGTCGGCGGGTCCGCCGCAGCCGCGGGCGCAGGAGCCGCCGGGACCGCCGGAGCCGGAGTCCGGGGAACGACCGGATCCGCCGGCACCGTGAGAGCGAGCGGAGCCGCCGTACAGTCCTGGGGCAGCGCGGCCACGGGCCAGGCGGATCCCGTCTGCCACGGCGATCCCGCCGGGCCCGTTCGTCACGCAGGACCCGCAGGTCGTACAGGCCCCGCCCGTCACGCCGGTATCGCCGCTCAGGCCGGCGCGCACACCCCGGGAGCCGTCCGATGAGGGTCCTGCTGATCGGAGCCAACGGATACATCGGCCGGTTCGTCGCCGACCGCCTGCTCGCCGACCCGGCCGTCCAGCTCACCGCGCTCGGCCGCGGTGACGACGCCGACGTCCGCTTCGACCTGGCCACCGGCAGTCCGGGGGCACTCACCCGGTTCCTCGACGCGGTGCACCCCGGGGTCGTCATCAACTGCGCGGGCGCCATCCGCGGCGGCGCCCGCGAACTCACCCGGCACAACACCGTCGCCGTCGCCACCGTCTGCGAGGCCCTGCGCCGCAGCGGCTGCGGCGCCCGCCTGGTGCAGATCGGGTGCAGCGCCGAGTACGGGCCGAGCCAGCCCGGCTCCTCCACCGCCGAGGACGCCGTACCGCGCCCCGGCGGCCCGTACGGCGTCAGCAAGCTCGCCGCGACCGAACTGGTCCTCGGCTCCGGCCTGGACGCCGTCGTGCTGCGGGTCTTCTCCCCGGCCGGCCCCGGCACCCCGGCCGGCTCCCCGCTGGGCCGGCTCGCCGAGGCCATGCGGCGCGCCATGCAGTCCGGCGACGGCGAACTCAAGCTCGGCGGCCTCGGCGCCCAGCGCGACTTCGTCGACGTACGCGACGTCGCCCGCGCCGTGCACGCCGCCTCGCTCTCCGCCGCGCAGGGCGTCATCAACATCGGCTCCGGCCGCGCCGTCCGCCTGCGCGACGCCGCCGCCGTCCTCGCGCGCGTGGCCGGATACGGCGGCGCCCTGCACGAACTCGACGCCCCGCCCGGCCCGCTGCGCGGCGCCATCGGCCATCCCCGGCCCGACTCCGACCACGCGGCACCGGTGGCCTACCCGTACCCGGACGGTTGCGGCGGCTGGCAGCAGGCCGATGTGCGCACCGCTCGCGACCGGCTCGGCTGGCGCCCCCGCATCAACCTCGAAGAGTCCCTGGCCGACATCTGGATGGAGGCGGCATGCCGCATCTGACCAGCACCACAGCAGGCGCCCCGAGCACCGGCCTGCGCACCGCCCTCGGTGTCCCCGGCTACGCCCACCCGCTCGTCGCCCCCGCCCAGTGGGCCGAACTCGCCCGCCCCGGCACCCCCCTGGACTGGGTGGTCCTCAACGTGGCCGCCGGACCGGGCACCCGCCCCGACCCGCACTGCCTGGAAGCGGCGGGCAGGCTGCGCGGCGCCGGCGTACGGATCCTCGGCCACCTGGACCTCACCCATGGCGCCCGCGCCTTCGCCGACCTGCTCTCCGACGCCCACCGCCACCTCGACTGGTACCGCGTCGACGGCTTCCTGCTGGACCGCTGCCCGACCGACCGCGCGGCGCTCCCCGAGGTCCGGCGCGCGGTCACCACCCTGCGGGCGATCAGTGACAGCGCGCACGTCGTCCTCGGCCACGGCAGCCACCCGTACCCCGGCTATGCCGAGAACGCCGACCAGTTGGTCACCTTCTCCGGCTCCTGGTCCGACTACCGCTGGTCGCAGGTCGCCGAGTGGACCGCCGACTATCCGCCGGACCGCTTCTGCCACTTCGTGCACGGCGTGCCCCGCGGTCATCTGGAGGAGGCGCTGCGCATCGCCCGCTGGCAGGGAGCGGCGACGATCTACTTCACCGACCGCACGGACCACGGCGGGCGCGCCGACCCCTGGGAGACGATGCCCGGCTACTGGGACGACATCGTCTCGCGTATCGGAACGGGTGTCTCGGAATGAAAAAGGCCGTGGCAGTGTTACGGGAAGAACAACCGTACTGTTTGACCGACCAACGGAGTCCCCGTGTCGCTGCCACCCCTGGTCGAGCCAGCCGATGAGCTCACCGTAGACGAGGTCCGCAGGTACTCCCGCCACCTGATCATCCCCGACGTGGGCATGGACGGGCAGAAGCGGCTGAAGAACGCCAAGGTGCTCTGCGTGGGCGCCGGCGGTCTGGGCTCGCCGGCGCTGATGTACCTGGCCGCCGCGGGCGTGGGCACCCTCGGCATCGTGGAGTTCGACGAGGTCGACGAGTCGAACCTGCAGCGCCAGATCATCCACAGCCAGTCCGACATCGGCCGCTCCAAGGCCGAGTCCGCGCGTGACACGGTCAAGGGCATCAACCCGTACGTGAACGTGATCCTTCACGAGGAGCGGCTGGAAGCCGACAACGTGATGGACATCTTCAGCCAGTACGACCTGATCGTCGACGGCACGGACAACTTCGCGACCCGCTACCTGGTCAACGACGCGTGCGTGCTGCTGAACAAGCCGTACGTGTGGGGTTCGATCTACCGCTTCGACGGCCAGGCCTCCGTCTTCTGGTCCGTGCACGGCCCCTGCTACCGCTGCCTCTACCCGGAGCCCCCGCCCCCCGGCATGGTCCCCTCCTGCGCCGAGGGCGGCGTCCTGGGCGTGCTGTGCGCGTCCATCGGCTCCATCCAGGTCAACGAGGCCATCAAGCTCCTCGCGGGCATCGGCGAGCCGCTGGTCGGCCGCCTGATGATCTACGACGCCCTGGAGATGCAGTACCGCCAGGTCAAGGTCCGCAAGGACCCGAACTGCGCGGTCTGCGGCGAGAACCCGACCGTCACCGAGCTCATCGACTACGAGGCCTTCTGCGGCGTCGTCTCCGAGGAGGCCCAGGCGGCGGCGGCCGACTCCACGATCACTCCGAAGCAGCTCAAGGAGTGGATCGACGAGGGCGAGAGCATCGAGATCATCGACGTCCGCGAGCCGAACGAGTACGAGATCGTCTCCATCCCGGGCGCCAAGCTGATCCCGAAGAACGAGTTCCTCATGGGCACCGCTCTGCAGGGCCTGCCGCAGGACAAGAAGATCGTCCTGCACTGCAAGACGGGTGTCCGCAGTGCGGAAGTCCTGGCCGTCCTGAAGTCCGCGGGCTTCGCCGACGCCGTCCACGTCGGCGGCGGCGTCATCGGCTGGGTCAACCAGATCGAACCGCACAAGCCGGTCTACTGATCACCGGTTCCGCCGACCAGCGGGACTGACGAAGCCCACGGCTCTGAACTGCTCGGATGCCGTGGGCTTCGGTCGTTGTCGGTCGACGCCGGGTGGCCTCGGACGGCCCAGGACGCGCGCCAGTGGCGCGCGTCAGGGAGGTGTCACCGTCCGGTCAGCGGACGAAGGAGATCTCCGGATAGCTCCTGGACGGGCCGTCCAGCAGGGTGCTGTGCTTGCCGCGCAGCTCCTGGTCGAAGAAGGCGGCGAGGTAGGTGGACTGGACCTTGACCGCTCGGTTGGGATCGATCGTGCCGAACTGCTGCTGCAGCTGAGCCTGGGAGAGCCCGAGCAGGCCCGCCTCCTGCGGCACCATCCACTCGTTGTCGCTGAACGACAGGTGCGCCGCGCCATGGAGCTGGATGTCGACCCGGTATCCCTTCAGATGCGACCACAGCGTGCGCCACGACCCGTCGTTGTTGCGGTTGTGGGTGCCGGAGCTGAAGAGCATGAAGGGGCGGTCCAGGTCCTTGCTCGGCGCCGTCCCGAAGAACTGGCCGTCCAGGTTGGCGCCGGCGGCGATACGGTGGTCGAGCTGCATGGAGGTGTCGACCGCGGCGCCGCCCAGCGACCAGCCGAACATCCCGATACGGGACATGTCCACGGCCTTCGACAGCCCGGTGGGGAGCGTGGGGTGGCTGGGGTCCGGGTTGCCGCCCTTGCTGATCGTGCCGAGCTGGTTGATGACGAACCGGATGTCGGCCGCGCGCACCTTCAGCGTGTCGGAGGAGTGGGCGCCGGCCGGCATGGTGTTGACCTCGAGCCGGTTCCCGGGAAACTGCACCTCGTTGGCGTCGTGGGTGTGGTCGACGGTGACGACGAGGTAGCCGCGGCTGGCGAGATCCTGGGCGAGCGCGGTGCCCATCGCGCGGTCCGAGTGCAGCCCGGTCGAGTACAGCAGGACCGGCAGCTTGCCGAGCTTGGTGTTCACCGGGGCGAGGACGTGGCCCGCGGTCCTCGGCAGCGTCACCTGCTGCGGCGACAGTCCCCGGGTGGCGAGGAAGTGGGCGCCGGAGATCGACGGCATCCACGGCGCCTGGTAGTGCCCGGACGTGGCGGTCGCCGGATACCAGAGCGACACCATCACCTCGCGAGGCGTGCCGCCGGGGACGTACGGATCCGTACGGGACTTGTCGACGAGGTGCAGGCCGACCATGCCCACGCTGTACTGCCCGGCCGGCGCGGGCATGGTGAGCTGCAGACCGGACGGGTCCGTGCGGCCGGACGTGAGGGCGTTAGGGCGGACGGGCTTGTGGTGCAGCGGCGCCTCGTCGTTCTCGGGCGCCCAGGGCGTCTTCGGGTCGGGCTGGTCGGGCGAGGACCCGGTGGCCGCAGGCTTGCCGGACGTCGTCCCGGCGGCCATCGCCGGCGTCATCCCTGCACCCAGCGCGACGGCCAGCGCACCCGCCGTACCGACCGCTCTGGCGAGCACTCTGCGACGGTGGCGCGGGCGGCGGTGTTTCATGGAACCCCCTTGTTGGTTCAGCGATCGCAGAACGGGCGATCGAAATGCCGCACACCGTACCGCTGCGGCGGCTGACGAGCAGCGCGGGGATCCACGCCGCCGGCGGCGCCTCCCAGCCGTTTTGCGAATGCGACTTCACAAGCGCCCCAGCGGACAGTGGTGCACTGACACATACGCGTCCCGTCGGGTTTCTGCTCAGCGAGGAGCGGTCGCTCTCGCGGTGCACGCCCGCCCGGTCCCGGCCCTCCATCCCGTCGGGCGGAGCCGAGGGCTTCGGTGATCTTGCGGGTCACCTCGGCCACCGAAGCCGACCGTCCCCACAGAAGACCTGTACAGGCGCCTTCCACGGCTCACCATTCCGCCGATCTTCAGGGAGGTCGGGCGGGGCGGGATCACCGCTCCCCGCGTCCGTATGGCAGGTCGAACGGCTGCGCACCACCAGAGCCAAGACCATGCCTTTGCTGGTGCGATCTGTCTCGGCGGTGATGCGGCACTCGGAGATTCCTGCTCCGCGGAGAGGTCAGGAGCAGACCGTGCCGGTCTTCGGTTCCCTGCCGTTGAGCAGGTAGTCGTTGACCGCGCTCTGCACGCACTTGTTCTTGCTGTCGTACGCGCCGTGTCCCTGGCCCTTGTACGTCAGCTCGACGGCGACGCCCTTGCCGAGCGCGTCCACCATCTTCTTCGCGCCCTCGTACGGTGTGGCCGGGTCGCCGGTGTTGCCGACGACGAGGATGGGCGCCGAGCCGGCCGCGCTGACGTCGGGATGGTCGGCGGCGCCCGGCACGGCCCAGTCGGTGCAGCTGACCATGCCCCAGGCCAGGTAGTCCCCGAACAGCGGGGATGCGGCGCGGAACTCGGGCAGCTTCTGCTGGACGTAGTCGGCGGTGTACCGGGGTTTGTCGTCGGCGCAGTTGATGGCGATGTTCGCCGCCGTGATGTTGCTGTATTCGCCGTTCTCGCTGCGGCCGTTCAACGAGTCGGACAGCAGCATCAGGATCTTGCCGTCGCCCTCGTAGGCCTGCTCCAGGCCCTCGGTGAGGTACTCCCAGAAGTCCTTGGAGTACAGGGCCTGCGCGATGCCGTTCGTCGCGGCGGTCTGGGTCAGCTGCCGTGGCGTGATGCCGGGGATCGGCTTCTTCTCCAGGTCGTTCAGGAGCTTCGCGATGCGGTTCTTCACGTCCTGGGCGGTGTCGCCGATCGGGCACTCCGTGGTTTTCGAGGTGCAGTCCGCGGCGAAGTTGTCGAGCGCCAGCTGGAAGCCCCTGGCCTGTCCCACCGCGCTCTGTTCGGGGTTCTGCGTGGGGTCGACGACGGCGTCGAATACGGCCCGGCCGACGTGCTTGGGGAACAAATGGGCGTACACGCCGCCCAGTTCGGTGCCGTAGGAGATGCCGAAGTAGTGCAGCTGGGCGTCGCCGAGGACCTGGCGCATCAGGTCCATGTCGCGCGCCGCGTCGGTGGTCGCCACGTGCGGCAGGATCTTCTGGGAGTTCTTCTCGCAGGCGGCGTTGAACTGCTTGGTGCGCTCCAGGAGCGCGGTGCGCTCGGCGCTCGTGTCCGGGGTCGCGTCCTGCTGGAAGTACGCGTCCAGTTGGGCGTCGCTCTCGCACTTCACCGGCTTGCTGCGGCCGACCCCGCGCGGGTCGAAGCTGACCAGGTCGTAACGCGTGCCCAAAGTGGCGTAGTCGGCGCCGAACGCGGGCAGCGTGCTGACGCCGCTGCCGCCGGGGCCGCCGAAGTTGAACACCAGCGAGCCGATCCGCTTGTCCGCGGGGCCGCTGGCCTTGGCGCGGATCAGGGCGATGCCGATGGTGTCGCCCTTCGGTTTGTTCCAGTCGAGGGGCGCCTGCATGGTGGCGCACTGCCAGGTGGTGCCGTTCGGCAGCGGCGAGGGAGCGCTGCCGCCGCCCTCCGCCTCGGACGGAGCGGGGCAGTCCTTCCAGTCCAGCTTCTGCGCCGTGAGGTCGCCGACGTGCCGGGTCCCGTCGCCGCATCCGGCCAGCAGGGCGGCCAGCAGCACGGCCGTGGTGGTCAGGGCGGCGGCGTGCGGCCGGTAGGGGTTCGCCATGCTCCCATCCTGGGGGCGTACGCCGAGGCGCGCGCGGGGCGCGGGCCGTACGAGGTACGGGCACGCCCCGCCGTGCGGGAGTCCGTCTACAGGGCTCCCTTGCGGGTGAGGTGGTTGAAGGCCAGCCAGCCCGGCAGGACCGGCAGCCACAGCGTCAGCAGGCGGTACAGCAGCACGGCCGGAGCGGCGACCTCCTTGGGCAGTCCGAAGGCGATCAGGCCGAGCGTGAGGCTCGCCTCCACGGCGCCCACGCCGCCCGGGGTGGGCGCCGCGGACCCCAGCGCGTTGCCGGCGAGGAAGACGACGGCGACGCTGGCGATGCTCAGCGAGGCCGAGCCGTCGCCGAACGCCCGCACGGAGGCGTCCAGGCACATCACGAAACAGGCCGTCAGCAGGAGCATGCCGCCGATGCCGGTGACGAGCTTCTGCGGCCGCTGCAGCACGTCGAGCATCCGCGGTACGACACCGGCGAACAGCGACCGCACGCGCGTGACGACGAACTTCCGCAGGAACGGCACCGACGTCACCACGAGCACCAGCACCGCCACGGTCAGCAGACCCGCGATGACCGTCCGGGACGGCGACAGCGACGGGGTCTTCTCGGTGCCGGTCAGATAGCCGAAGGACAGCAGCATCAGGATGTGGCAGCCGAGCCCGAACAGCTGCGACGCGCCGACGCTCGCCACCGCGAGCCCCGCGCGCACGCCGGCGCGCTGCAGGAAGCGTGTGTTCAGGGCGACACCGCCGACCGCGGCCGGCGCCACGATCTTCACGAAGGACCCGGCGACCTGTGCCGCCGCCGTTCTCAGGAACGGCACCCGCTCGGGCACGAAGCCCAGCAGGGCCATCGCCGCGGCGACGTAGCTGAGCGCCGAGAACAGCACCGCGGCGAGCACCCAGCCCCACTGGGCCTGCGCGAACAGCGTGCCGAACTCGATGTGGGTGAGCTGGGTCAGCAGGTAGTACGCGCCGATCGCACCCGCGATGAAGCTGATGAGCGTGCGCGGCCGCACGCGCTCCAGCCGGGCCGGCTCCACGGGGGCCTGCGGTCTGATCCGCAGCACCTCGTGCCGGATCTGGGTGAGCAGATCCTCCTCGCGGGCCTCTTCGAGGGCTTCGTCGATGGCCCGCCGCTCCGCGCGCTGCTCGGCGCGGACCGCCTTCTTGGCGGGCTTTCCCGGCTTCTTGTCCGGCCCTTCCCGGGCGTCCCGGCCCGTCTCGGTCGCGTCCTCCAGGCGGGCCTGCTTGGCCTGCCGGGACGCCTCCAGGACCGCTTCCCGCTCGCGCTCGGCGCGTTCGCGGCCCAGCCGGCGCAGCGTCGCGCGCGTGGAGCGCGTCAGCGCGATCGGCTGCAGCATCGGCAGGCAGTCGGCGACCGCGTCGGGTCCGAGCACCCCGACCGCCGAGGCCACCGCCCGCTCGGCACCGACCCGCAGCCCGAGGGTCGTGACCAGTTGCGCCACGTCCATGCGCAGCAGCAGCTCACCGGCCGCGATCTCGCCGCCGCGCAGCTCGGTCAGGATCACCCTGCCGGAACGATCCACCAGTATCGCGTCACCCGCGAGTCTGCGGTGTGCGATACGCCGCGACTGCAGCGCCTGCACCTGGTGCCAGGTGTTGCGCAGCAGCTCGTCGGTGATCTCCGCGTCGGCCAGCGAGTCCAGCGTGCGCCCGCCGGTGTGCTCGTAGACGAGCATGACGGCGTCGGGGCCGAGTTCGGAGGTGGCGATGAGCTTGGGCGCGCGGGCGCCGGCCGCGATCGCCGCGTAGGCCAGCAGCGCCTCCTGCTCCAGTGCCTGGCGCAGCGACTGCAGGCTGGAGCGGGTGGCGAAACCACGCAGGGTGAGATTGCGCCACGCCCGGTAGAAGAAGCCCTGGGCCTGCTGCTCGCGGTCGACGACCGTGACGTCCAGCGGCGGTCCGTCCTCCAGGGTGACGAAGTAGCGCCGGCCGCGGTCGCCGTTCTCCGTCTCCACGGCCTCCTCGCGGGCCGCGCTGACGGGGTGGAAGCCGACGTGCCGCAGGCCCGCCATCAGGGTCTGCCCGGTGGGGCGGACGTTGGGGGAGCCGACCGCGTACAGGGTGCCGTAGGCGATGGTCCAGCCGATCAGCACGGTCAGGATGATCGAGAACGGGGTCGTGTAGCCGGTGACCAGCATCGAGAACGCGTCGAGCAGCAGCACGATCCACAGCACCGCGCGCCATCTGGGTCTGCGGGACATGCCGACGGCCGTCATATAGGCGATGACGGGGGCCAGATAGCCGTGCACCGGGTCGGTCAGGGCGTGGATGTCGCCCGGCGAGGGCTGGGTGAGCGCCTCCTGGATCGAGTCCGGGGCGGCCCGGGCGACCCACAGGTCGGTCGCGAGGGTCACCCCGTGGGCGAGGACGGCCGCGAGGACGCCGTCGGCGATGCGCAGCCCGTCGCGTTTGATCAGCCGTTCGATCGCGAAAGCGACCGGTACCAGCAGGATCGCGATGCTGGACGCCAGACCCGCGAACCTGATGAGCAGGTCGGGGGCCTGCCCGGTGCCCTTGTTGATGTCCTGTTCGAGACCCGAGGTGGTGCCGTGCGCGAACGCGGCGATCGCGAGCAGCACCACGATGGCGAGCAGGCCCACCAGGAGCCGCATCAGGTCGGAGGGGCGGTGCACGCGCGCGGGGAGCAGCGGTTCGTCGCCCTCCACGGCCTCGGCGTGCGGATCGTCGTCCGCGCCCGGACCGCGGCCGGGGGGCGTGTTCTCCGGGACGTGCGCCCCCTCGGTGTCGCCGCGGTCGTGCGTGCGGTGGTCGTCCTCGCGCGCGTGCGCGCCGTCGTCCTCGGGCGGACCGGTGTTCACGGCGGCGTCGTCCCTGCGCGAACCGGCGTCTTCGCCGCCCTCCTGCCGACGCGGACCGGTACCGGGGCGTGCGCCGGCGTCAGGGGTGCCCGCTCCGCCCTCGGGATGCACGCCCTGCTGCTTCATGGTCTCTTCTTGGTCTCGTATCACCAGTCACCGCCCGCACGATGGTGGCATGCCCCACCGACACACGCGGGCATCAGGGTGCGGATGCGTGGGCGCACAGTCTGCCGGAAGCGGCGTCCTGGGGCGAGAGGGCCGCTCCTCGCGGTCCGCCCCGCGATGTCGGCGGGGTGCGGCAGGATGGGACGAATGAGCGAGCAGAGCCCTGCCGAGGACACCCCGGGGGAGTACGCGGACGCCCTGCCGGACTACGCCGAGCGGGTCCTCGAGACCGCCGAGCGGATTCCGCCGGGCCGGGTCATGACGTACGGCGATGTCGCCGAGTGGCTCGAGGAAGGGGGCCCGCGCCAGGTCGGCCGGGTGATGTCCCGCTACGGGGGCGCCGTGCCGTGGTGGCGGGTCGTCCGGGCCGACGGGCTGCTGCTGCCCGGCCACGAACTGCGCGCGCTCGCCCACTACCGCGCGGAGGGCACACCGCTGAAGGAGGCGGCCAGGAGCGCCGAGGGCCATCTGCCGCGACTCGACATGCGGCGGGCCCGTTGGGACGGCGGGGCGGGCACGGGGGGTCACATCTGACAGCTTCCGCCATCCGATGCCTCCGGGGAGCACCCTTGGCCCGTTCGGGTGACATGGGGGACGCCCGTGGCATGACGTACGTTCGTGAGGTGAGGGACGCACGTGACTCCGGCGCCGTGAGGGAAGAAGCCGAAGCCCTGCTTCCGTCCACGGCGGCGGCGTAGCGTCGGCTGCGCGCGTCCCCCTCACCCCGCGGCCACCGCCTCGCACGCGTGACCGCCCGACCACCAGCACAACCACCAGGACCGGACGATCACGTGAGCTCCTCCTCCACCACAAGGCGTCCGCCGCACCTCCAGGTGCGGCCGGGGGGCCGGGGCGCCTACCGACTGGTCCGAACCCCGCCGGCCGCCATGGACCCCCCTCGACTGGACGCGGCACAGCGCGCCGTGGTTGACCACCGCAGCGGCCCCCTGCTGGTCCTCGCCGGACCCGGCACCGGCAAGACCACCACTCTCGTCGAGTCGGTCGCCGCGCGGATCGCCCGGGGCGCCGACCCCGAGCGCATCCTGGTGCTGACGTTCAGCCGCAAGGCCGCCGTCGATCTGCGCGACCGCATGGCCCTGCGCATCGGCGCCGCCCGCGCGCCCCGTGCGACCACATTCCACTCGTACTGCTACGCCCTGGTGCGCGCCCACCAGGACAGCGGCCTGTTCGCCGAGCCGCTGCGCCTGCTCTCCGGCCCCGAGCAGGACGTCACCGTCCGCGAGCTGCTCGCCGGCCAGCCGGAGCTCGAACGGCTCGGGCTCACCTCTGTCCGCTGGCCCGACGAACTGCGCGCCTGCCTGACCACGCGCGGCTTCGCCGACGAGGTCCGCGCGGTCCTCGCCCGCAGCCGCGAGCTGGGCCTCGGCCCGGACGCGCTGGACGCCTTCGCCCGCCGTATCGGGCGCCCGGACTGGCGCGCCGCAGCCGGGTTCCTCGCCGAGTACCTCGACGTCCTCGACATGCAGGGCGTGATCGACTATGCGGAACTGGTCCACCGCGCGGTCCTGCTCGCCGGCCGCCCCGAGACCGCCGCCCGGCTCGCCGCCCGGTACGACGCCGTGTACGTCGACGAGTACCAGGACACCGACCCCGCCCAGGTCCGGCTGCTGCACGCGCTGGCCGGCGGCGGACGCACCCTGGTCGCCCTCGGCGACCCCGACCAGTCGATCTACGCCTTCCGAGGTGCCGACGTCAACGGCATCCTCGACTTCCCGGCGGCCTTCCCGCGCGTGGACGGCCGCCCCGCCCCCGTCGAGGTGCTGCGCACCTCCCGCCGCTCCGGTGGCGCCCTGCTGGCCGCCACCCGTCTGATCACCCGGCGCATGCCGCTGCCCCGGCTGCCCGCCGAGAAGGTCCGCGCCCACCGCGAGCCCGTCGCCGTACGGGACGGCGGCCGCGTCGAGGTCTACACGTACCCGACGTCCGGGACGGAACTGGACAACATCGCGGACATCCTGCGCCGCGCGCACCTGGAGGACGGCGTCGCCTGGAGCGACATGGCCGTCCTGGTCCGGGCCGGCTCCCGCACCCTGCCGACCCTGCGCCGCGCCCTCACCGCGGCCGGCGTCCCGCTGGACATCGACGGCGACGACCTGCCCCTGCGCCACGAGCCGGCGGTGACCCCCCTGCTGACGGCCCTGCGCGCCGTGGCCGGGGCGGAGGCGCGACGGCACGAGGGGAACAGCGCCGCGCGGGACGAGCCCTCCGCCGAGGACGCTGCTCCTGGGGACGCCGCCGAGCCCGCCCCGGACACGGCCTCCTGGCTCGGCACCGAGACCGCGCTCACCCTGCTCGCCTCACCCCTCGCCGGCATGGATCCCGCCGACCTGCGCCGCCTCGGACGGGCCCTGCGCGACGAGGAGCGGGCGGCCGGCAACCCGCTGCCGCCCCCCTCCGACGTCCTGCTCGCACGGGCGCTCGCCGAACCCGAGCGCCTGGCCGTGCACGACCCGGCGTACGCGCGCGGGGCGCAGCGCCTCGGCGCGCTGCTCCGCAAGGCCCGCGAACGGCTGGCAGGCGGCGGTACGGCCGAGGAGGCGCTGTGGGACCTGTGGGAGGGCACGCCCTGGCCCGCGCGCCTGGAGCGGGCCGCCCGGCGCGGCGGCGCGGCCGGCCGCAACGCCGACCGGGACCTGGACGCCGTGTGCGCGTTGTTCGCCACCGCCGCGCGCGCGGAGGAGCGCACCGGGGGGCGCGGCGCGCTGAACTTCCTGGAGGAGATCGAGGCCGAGGACATCGCCGCCGACACGCTCACGCGCCGCGCGGTGCGCCCGGACGCCGTCCGCCTGATGACCGCGCACCGCTCCAAGGGCCTTCAGTGGCGGCTGGTCGTCGTCGCCGGCGTCCAGGAGGGCCTGTGGCCCGACCTGCGCCGCCGTGGCTCCCTCCTGGAGGCCGACCGCATCGGCCGGGACGGACTCGCCGAACCGCTCACTCCGGGCGCGCTGCTCGCCGAGGAGCGCCAGCTGTTCTACGTCGCCGCCACGCGCGCGTGCGAACGCCTCGTCGTGACCGCGGTGAAGGCACCGGCCGACGACGGCGACCAGCCGTCCCGCTTCCTGACCGAACTCGGCGTGGAACCCCGCGACGTCACCGGCCGCCCCCGGCGCCCGCTGTCCGTGGCCGCGCTCGTCGCCGAGCTGCGCGCCACCACGGTCGACCCGCGCGCGTCCGCCGCCCTGCGCCGGGCCGCCGCCCGCCGCCTGGCCCGGCTCGCCGCCCTCGCCGACGAGGACGGCCGCCCGCTGGTGCCGTCCGCGCACCCCTACCGCTGGTGGGGCATGTACGACCCGACCGAGAGCAAGGTGCCGCTACGCCACCGCGACCAGCCGGTCGTCCTCTCCGGCAGCGCCCTCGACCAGCTCGCCCACACCTGTGCGCTCCAGTGGTTCCTGGGCCGCGAGGTGAAGGCCGACGCCCCGGCCACCGCCGCACAGGGCTTCGGCAACGTCGTCCACGTCCTCGCCGACGAGGTCGCCTCCGGCCGCACCCCGGCCGACCTCGACGTCCTGATGGAACGCCTCGACACGGTCTGGAACGCTCTCGCCTTCGACGCGCCCTGGAAGTCCCAGCAGGAGAAGGACAACGCGCGCGTGGCGCTCGAACGCTTCCTGAACTGGCATGTGCTGGCCCGCGCCGGGCGCACCCCGGTGGCGAGCGAGCAGGACTTCGACGTCACCCTCGAAGCGGGCGACTACCAGGTCCGCATCCGTGGCCAGATGGACCGCGTGGAGACCGACGGCGAGGGCCGCGCCTACGTGGTCGACTTCAAGACCGGCAAACAGGCGCCCAGCGCCGCCGAGGTGGCCCGCCACCCCCAGCTCGCCGTCTACCAGCTCGCCGTCCGCGAAGGCGCCGTCGACGACGCCTTCGACGGCGTACGTCCCGAACCCGGCGGCGCGGAACTGGTACACCTCAGGCAGGGGGCCGCCAAGCGTGACGGAGGCGACAGCCTGCCCAGGGTGCAGCCCCAGGAGCCGCTGTCGGGGCAGTGGGTCGGTGAGCTGCTGGCCACCGCCGCCGGCAAGGTCCTCGACGAGCGGTTCGCGCCGAACACCGGCCAGCACTGCACCCACTGCGCGTTCCGCGCCTCGTGCAGCGCCCGGCCCGAGGGGCGGCACGTGGTCGAGTGAGCAACCGCGAGATGTCGTGGTGACGCACAGCACCACCCGCGCTGACCTGCGGTTCTTCTGTCCGGGAAGGTCACTGTGTCCTCGGTTGTCAGTCCTCGCCGCTAGCCTCTTTCGACATGCCCGCCCGTATCACCGACCCCGAGCAGCTCAAAGAGCTCCTCGGTATCCCGTTCACCCCGGAGCAGACGGCCTGCATCACCGCGCCGCCCGCCCCGCAGGTGATCGTGGCCGGAGCCGGGTCGGGCAAGACCACCGTGATGGCCGCCCGCGTGGTCTGGCTGGTCGGCACCGGCCAGGTCGCCCCCGAACAGGTCCTCGGCCTGACCTTCACCAACAAGGCTGCCGGTGAGCTGGCCGAACGCGTCCGCAAGGCACTGATCAAAGCCGGCGTGACCGACCCTGACGTCATCGACCCGGACAACCCGCCCGGCGAACCGGTGATCTCGACGTACCACTCCTTCGCCGGCCGCCTCCTCACCGACCACGGCCTGCGCCTCGGCCTGGAACCCACCTCCCGGCTGCTCGCCGACGCCACCCGCTACCAGCTCGCCGCGCGCGTGCTGCGCGAGGCCCCCGGCCCCTACCCGGCGCTGACCCGCTCCTTCGCCGACCTCGTCAGCGACCTGCTCGCCCTCGACTCCGAACTCGCCGAACACCTCGTCGAGCCCGAGGAACTGCGCGCCTGGGACACCGATCTGCTGCGCACCCTGGAAGGCGCCAAGCTCACCAACGCCGATCTGCGCAAGGTCCCCGAGACGGCCGCGGCCCGCCGGGAACTGACCGATCTCGTCCGGCGCTACCGGGCCGCCAAACGCGAGCGCGACCTGCTCGACTTCGGCGACCAGATCGCCCTGTCCGCCCGCCTCGCCCACGTCCCCGAGGTGGGCCGGCTGCTGCGCGAGGAGTTCCGCGTGGTGCTCCTGGACGAGTACCAGGACACCTCGGTGGCCCAGCGCGTCCTGCTGGCGGGCCTGTTCGGCGGTGGTACGGGCCATCCGGTGACCGCGGTCGGCGACCCCTGCCAGGCGATCTACGGCTGGCGCGGCGCGTCCGTCGCCAACCTGGACGACTTCCCGGCGCACTTCGCGCACCCCGACGGCCGGCCCGCCACCCGGCAGGCGCTCAGCGAGAACCGCCGCAGCGGCGGCCGCCTCCTCGACCTCGCCAACGGCCTCGCCGAGCCGCTGCGCGCCATGCACGCCGGCGTCGAGGCCCTCCGCCCGGCTTCCGGCGCCGAGCACGACGGCACGGTCCGCTGCGCCCTGCTGCGCACCCACGCCGAGGAGATCGACTGGATCGCCGACTCGATCGCCCATCTCGTGCGCACCGGCACGGCCCCCGGCGAGATCGCCGTCCTGTGCCGCACGGCGACCGACTTCGCCGAGATCCAGGGCGCCCTCGTGACCCGTGACATCCCCGTCGAGGTCGTCGGCCTGTCCGGGCTGCTGCACCTGCCGGAGGTCGCCGACCTCGTCGCCGTCTGCGAGGTCCTGCAGGACCCCGGCGCCAACGCCTCCCTGGTGCGCCTGCTGACGGGCCCGCGCTGGCGTATCGGCCCCCGCGACCTCGCCCTCCTGGGCCGCCGCGCCCGCCTGCTGGTCGCCCACGCGCGCGGGGACGACACCGACGACCCGGACCACCGGCTCGCCGCGGCCGTCGAAGGCGTCGACCCGGCCGAGGTGATATCGCTCGCGGACGCCCTCGACACCTTCCTCGAAGCCCCCATGGACAGCGAGGGGGACGACGACGGGCTGCCGTTCTCGCCGGACGCGCGCGTGCGCTTCGCCCGGCTGGCCGCCGAGCTGCGCGACCTGCGCCGTTCGCTGTCCGACCCGCTGATGGACGTCCTGCACCGCGTCCTCGCCGTCACCGGCCTGGAGGTGGAGCTGTCGGCGTCCCCGCACGCCCTGGCCGCCCGCCGCCGCGAGACCCTGTCCAATTTCCTGGACATCGCCGCATCCTTCGCGGCGAGCGACGCCGACGCCACCCTGCTCGCCTTCCTCGGCTTCCTGCGCACCGCCGCGCAGTACGAGAAGGGCCTCGACAACGCCCTGCCCGGCGGCGAGAACACCGTCAAGGTCCTCACCGCCCACAAGTCCAAGGGCCTGGAGTGGGACGTCGTCGCCGTTCCCGGACTGGTCAAGGGCCAGTTCCCCAGCGCGCAGGGTCGCGAGAAGTGGACGGCGCAGGCCAAGGTGGTGCCCCACGCCCTGCGCGGCGACACGGACACCCTGCCCGACGTCGACGGCTGGGACGCGCGCGGCATGAAGGCCTTCCACGAGGCCATGAAGGACCACCAGCACACCGAGGAGCTCCGCCTCGGCTACGTCACCTTCACCCGCCCCCGGTCCCTGCTGCTCGGCTCCGGCCACTGGTGGGGACCCAGCCAGAAGAAGCCGCGGGGCCCCTCCGACTTCCTCCAGGCCCTCCACGACCACTGCGCCGCCGGGTACGGCGAGATCGAGGCGTGGGCCGAGGAGCCCGCCGAGGACGAGGAGAACCCCGCCCTGCACACGGCCGGTGCCGACCAGGTGTGGCCGCTCCCGCTGGACGCCGCGGCCCTGGCCCGCCGCCGCGCGGCCGCCGACACCGTCCTCGCCCACCTCGAAGCCCTCGCCGCCGGGGATCCCGGCCACCCGCCGGCCGCGCACGACCCCACCGCCCTCGACGACCCGGACTGGCCCGCACCGCCGGACGAAGAGGACGCATACGGCCAAGACCCGTACAGCGAGGAACCGTACGAGGGCGAGCCCTACGCCGCGCAGGACCCCTACGACGAGGACCCGTACGGGGACGAGCTCCCCCACAGCGGCGGCCCCGGTGCGCGGGATCCCGGTGGATGGGACTCCTGGAGCGCCGAGCGGCCGACCGTCCCCCACCAGTCGCCCGCACCCGGCGCACACGCCGCGCGCACCCCCCACGCCGCGCCCGACACCTCCCTCACCCCCGAGGAGGCCCGCACCATCGCCTCCTGGGACCGTGACCTCGACGCGCTGTCCGGAGAGCTGCTGCGGGCCCGGCAGGCCGTCACCGACGTCCCGCTGCCCGCCACGCTCAGCGCGACCCAGCTGCTGCGCCTGGCCGAGGACCCGGACGGGCTCGCGCGTGAACTCGCGCGCCCCATGCCGCGCCCCCCGCAACCGGCCGCGCGCCGTGGCATCCGGTTCCACGCCTGGGTCGAAGCCCGCTTCGAGGAACTGACACTGCCCCTGCTGGGACCGGACGAGCTGCCCGGCAGCGACGCCGACATCGCCGACGAACACGACCTGGAAGCCCTGAAGGAGGCCTTCGAACGCAGCGAGTACGCCCGGCGCACCCCCTACCGGGTCGAGGCCCCCTTCCAGCTCACCCTCGCCGGCCGCGTCGTACGGGGCCGCATCGACGCGATCTACAAGCTGGGCGACGGCGAGGAGGCGACGTACGAGATCGTCGACTGGAAGACCAGCCGCACCCGCGGCGCCGACCCGCTCCAGCTCGCCGTGTACCGGCTGGCCTGGGCCGAGCAGCAGGGCGTGCCGCCGGAGTCCGTAACGGCCGCCTTCCTGTACGTCCGCAGCGGCGAGGTCGTACGACCGCGGGACCTGCCGGACCGGGCCGCCCTGGAACGGCTCCTCACGGAAGACGCCGGAACGGAAAACGCCGGAACGGAAGACCCCGGAACAGCGGGCGCCGGAACTGCGGGCGCCGGAACGAAGACGCCGAAGCGGCACACCAGGCGACCTGAGTGTGACGAACCGCCCGCCGAGGATGTCGGTGCGGGCCGATAGGCTCGTGAGCATGAGCCAGACCCCGGACAGCGCCGTCCGCACGTACATCGAGCAGCACCGCGCCGCCTTCCTCGACGACCTCGCCGCATGGCTGCGCATCCCCTCGGTGTCGGCCCGGCCCGATCACGCGCCCGACGTACGGCGCAGCGCCGACTGGCTCGCCGCCAAGCTCGAGGAGACCGGCTTCCCGACCGCCGAGGTCTGGCCGACGGCGGGCGCCCCGGCCGTCTTCGCCGAGTGGCCCTCGGACGACCCCGACGCTCCCACCGTCCTCGTCTACGGCCACCACGACGTCCAGCCCGCCGCCCGCGAGGACGGCTGGAACAGCGACCCCTTCGAGCCGGTCGTCCGCGGAAACCGGCTCTACGCGCGCGGGGCCGCCGACGACAAGGGCCAGGTGTTCTTCCACACACTCGGCGTCCGCGCCCACCTCGCCGCCACCGGCCGCACCGCCCCCGCCGTCACCCTGAAGCTGCTGATCGAGGGCGAGGAGGAATCCGGCTCCCCGCACTTCCGGGCGCTCGTCGAAGAACACGCGGGACGGCTCGCCGCCGACGCGGTGATCGTCTCCGACACCGGCATGTGGTCCGAGGACACCCCCACCGTGTGCACCGGCATGCGCGGCCTCGCCGAGTGCGAGATCCGGCTCCACGGCCCCGACCAGGACATCCACTCCGGCTCCTTCGGCGGCGCCGTACCCAACCCGGCCACCGCGGCCGCCCGCCTGGTCGCCGCCCTGCACGACGAGCACGCGCGCGTGGCCGTCCCCGGCTTCTACGACGGCATCGTCGAGCTGACCGACCGCGAGCGCGCCCTGTTCGCCGATCTGCCCTTCGACGAGCAGCGCTGGCTGGACACCGCCAAGTCCCGCGCCCCCCACGGCGAGGCCGGCTACAGCACCCTCGAACGCATCTGGGCCCGCCCGACCGCCGAGGTCAACGGCATCGGCGGCGGCTACCAGGGCCCCGGCAGCAAGACCATCATCCCGTCCTCCGCCATGGTGAAGCTCTCCTTCCGGCTGGTCGCGGGCCAGGACCCCGACCACATCGAGAAGGCCGTCCGAGCCTGGGCCGCCACCCAGGTGCCCGCCGGCATCCGGCACGAGATCAGCTTCGGCCCGGCCACCCGCCCGTGCCTGACCCCGCTCGACCACCCCGCGCTGCAGTCCGTGGCCCGCGCCATGGGCCGCGCCTTCGAGAGGCCGGTCCGCTTCACCCGCGAGGGCGGCTCGGGACCCGCCGCCGACCTCCAGGAAGTCCTCGCGGCCCCCGTGCTCTTCCTGGGCATCTCCGTACCCTCCGACGGCTGGCACGCCCCCGACGAAAAGGTCGAGCTGGACCTCCTCCTCAAGGGCGTCGAGACCAGCGCCTACCTCTGGGGTGACCTGGCCGAGCACTGGCGCCCCACGCCCTGACCGGCCGGCGCCGTACGGGCGGGCACCGCAGGCCGGGCACACTGGAAGGACCACCCCGTGCCCCGCCCGCGCCCGGCCCGGTGTCCTCCCGCCGTACGTCCCGCCGAACCGCCCGCCGAACGAACCGCTGCCCTGGGGGAGTTGGAAGCACCCGTGACCACCTGGACCGACGACACAGCCGATCGACCCATCTCGCTGACCGCCCCGAGCGGCATCGACCGCGCCGCCCACCACCGGCTCGACGAGGCCTGGCTCGCGGCGGCGTGGAGCCACCCCACGACCCGCTGCTTCGTGGTCTCCGGCGGCCAGGTACTCATCGACGAGACACCGGACGGCCGGACCGAACTCGTCATGACACCCTCCTTCGAGGCCCCGCTCACCGAGGCCCACCGCTACTTCCTCGGCAGCGACGAGGACGGCGTCAGCTACTTCGCGCTCCAGAAGGACGCGCTGCCCGGCCGTATCGACCAGTCCGCGCGCCCCGCCGGGCTGCGCGAGGCGGGCCTGCTGCTCTCGCCGCGCGACGTCGGACTCATGGTGCACGCGGTCGGCCTGGAGAACTGGCAGCGCACCCACCGCTTCTGCTCCCGCTGCGGCGAGCGCACGGTCATCGCCGCCGCCGGTCACATCCGCCGCTGCCCCGCCTGCGGCGCCGAGCACTACCCGCGCACCGACCCGGCAGTGATCATGGCGGTGACCGACGCGGAGGACCGCATCCTGCTCGGCCGCCAGGTCCACTGGCCCGAGGGCCGCTTCTCCACACTCGCCGGCTTCGTCGAACCCGGCGAGTCCATCGAGCAGGCGGTGCGCCGCGAGGTGTCCGAGGAGGTCGGTGTGACCGTCGGACCCGTGGAGTACGTGGCCAGCCAGCCCTGGCCGTTCCCGTCCAGCCTGATGCTCGGCTTCGTCGCCCGCGCCACCTCGACCGAGATCAACGTCGACGGCGACGAGATCCACGAGGCCCGCTGGTTCTCCCGCGAGGAACTCCACGAGGCCTTCGAGTCCGGCGAGGTACTGCCGCCCTACGGCATCTCCATCGCGGCCCGCCTGATCGAGATGTGGTACGGCAAGCCGCTGCCCACGCGCAGCTTCGTCTGAGACCGGCCCCGTCCGGGACACGGCAGGGCGGCCCCTGATCCGGTCAGGGGCCGCCCTGCTGGGTCACCGCGGAAACCCGCGGAGGGGACACGGCCTTGACCCCCGGCTTTCCAGAACGGGAAAGCCGCACACTCGGCGTTCCGCGCGAGTGGTCCCCGGCAGTTGCCCTCGGTGGGTACGAGGGGGCCGGACACCCGAGCACGTCAGTCCAGCAGAGCGACCGTGAACGCCCCGCGGTGGGCGGCCAGCCAGCCCTGCATGCGGTCCCAGCGCTGCCATCCGCCGCGTTCGGCCAGCGCCTGGAGGTAGACGGGATCACCGTCGGCCACGCGGCGGGCGACGAAGGCCCGGCAGACCTCCGTGGCCTGCTCGATCACGCCGGGCAATTCGGTGCGCTCCCCCGGCGAGAGGCCGTAGCCGTCGGCGAGGATCCGCAACCGTGCGGCCGCATCCAATCCGCCGGGATACACGGCAGCCGCGGACACCGGATCAAGCATGGGTACCCAGTAGCGGGCAGCCATGGCGACGTCCCAGAGAGGGCGGCCGGGAGCCGCCAGGTCGAAATCAATCAAGGCGGCGGCACGACCGTCGCGGAAGACGACGTTCTCCAGGCACACGTCGTTGTGGCAGAGCATTGCTCCTCCCTCCGGATCGGCGAGATCCCGGGGCCACTCGACGTCCGTGTCGACCGCGATGGCCGCGCCGGCCTCATGCAGGCGGCGCAGCAGGATCCCCACCGATCCGAGGGCGGTTGTCGTCAGCACCCAGGGCGGGAACGGTGGCAGAGCCACATCGCCAGGAACGAAGGTCAGCTGCTCACGACCGTCGGCGGTGAGGCCCACGGGAGTCGGAGCCGCGTCGAAGCCGTGCCTTCTCAGCGCCAGGAGGTGGGCATGGAGGGCGTGTGCGTGGCGCGGTGCTGGGCGTTCCACCACCCCACCCCGGCGGAAGACCGCCCCCGTGTTCATCATGCCTCCGACCAGCGCCTCGCCGTCCGCCTCGTCTTCGGTCGTCATGTCGATCACGCTACCGCCGAGTCGGCCCCGTACAGGCCGGGCATACGGCATACAAAGACCCCCGATCCGGCGCCAGACCGGTCGGGGGTCGTGTGCGTCATGCGGGTCAGACGCCGAGCGCCTGCTTCACCTGGGCAAGGCTCGGGTTCGTCATCACGACCTCGGTGCCACCGTTGGCGGGAACAACCTGGACGGTCGGGACCGTCTGGTTTCCGCCATTCACCTTCTCCACGAAAGCGGCGGACGCGGGATCCTGCTCGATGTTGATCTCGGTGTAGCCGATGCCCTCCCGGTCCAGCTGGCTCTTCAGCCGCCGGCAGTAGCCGCACCAAGTCGTGCTGTACATCGTCACAGTCCCCTGCATGTCTCTCGCGCTCCTCAGGCAGCTCGGAAAAAATCGTCCGGGGGAGGAACGTACGCGAGCCGTCGGTCATTCCCGCCAGGGGTATCCACAGGCGACTGTGACGCCTGCCGCATTAGTACGACCACGGGTGCCCGCCTGTGGACAACCGACACGGCATTCCCTCATGACCTGGCAGCATGGCGGTGTGACAGCAGCAACGCACTCCACCCTCTTCCCGCAGACACCGGACTCGGCCGACGCGGTGCT
Source organism: Streptomyces sp. NPDC001135 (assembly GCF_053598395.1). NCBI lineage: Bacteria > Bacillati > Actinomycetota > Actinomycetes > Kitasatosporales > Streptomycetaceae > Streptomyces > Streptomyces sp. NPDC001135. The sequence goes on from NZ_JBSFKD010000006.1 coordinate 159,353, forward strand.
CGAAGGGCTCGACCCCGAGCAGCGCGCGGTGGCCACCGCCCTGCGCGGCCCGGTGTGCGTCCTCGCCGGAGCGGGCACGGGCAAGACACGGGCGATCACCCACCGCATCGCCTACGGAGTGCGGGCCGGCATCCTCCAGCCCTCCAGCGTGCTCGCCGTCACCTTCACCAACCGCGCCGCCGGAGAGATGCGCGGCCGGCTGCGCCAGCTCGGCGCCCACGGCGTCCAGGCCCGCACCTTCCACTCCGCCGCCCTGCGCCAGCTGCAGTACTTCTGGCCGAAAGCGATCGGTGGCGGCATGCCCCGGCTGATCGACCGCAAGATCCAGCTCGTCGCCGAGGCCGCCACCGGCCTCGGCACCCGGCTCGACCGGGGCGAGCTGCGGGACGTCACCGCGGAGATCGAGTGGTCCAAGGTCACCCAGACCGTCCCCGCCGACTACCCCTACGCGGCTGCGAAGGCCGGCCGCGAGGCCCCGCGCGACCCCGCAGAGATCGCCCACCTCTACGCGGCCTACGAAGACCTCAAACGAGACCGCGCGGTGATCGACTTCGAGGACGTCCTGCTGCTCACCGTCGCCGTCCTCCAGGACCGGCACGACATCGCCGAACAGGTCCGCGCCCAGTACCAGCACTTCGTCGTCGACGAGTACCAGGACGTCAGCCCCCTGCAGCAGCGGCTGCTGGAGCTGTGGCTCGGCGACCGCGACGACCTGTGCGTCGTCGGCGACGCCAGCCAGACCATCTACTCCTTCACGGGAGCAACGCCCGACCACCTCCTCGACTTCCGCACCCGGCACCCCGGCGCCACCGTCGTCAAACTCGTCCGCGACTACCGCTCCACCCCCCAGGTGGTCCATCTCGCCAACGGCCTGCTCGCCCAGGCCCGCGGCCGCGCCGCCGACCACCGGCTGGCACTGGTCTCCCAGCGCACCCCCGGCCCCGAGCCGGTCTACACCGAGTACACCGACGAGCCCGCCGAGGCCGAAGGCGCCGCCCGCCGCATCCGCGAACTGATCGACGCCGGTGTCCCGGCCGCCGAGATCGCCGTCCTGTTCCGGACGAACGCCCAGTCCGAGACCTACGAGCAGGCTCTCGCCGACGCCGGCGTCCCCTACCAGCTGCGCGGTGCCGAGCGCTTCTTCGACCGGCCCGAGGTACGCAAGGCCGGCATCGCCCTGCGCGGCGCGGCACGCTTCGGCGGCAACGACTCCCTGCTGGACGACGCCGTGGACCTGCCCTCCCAGGTCCGTGCCGTCCTGTCCGGGGAGGGCTGGACCACCGAGCCCCCGGCCGGCTCCGGCGCCGCCAGGGAACGCTGGGAGTCCCTCGCCGCCCTGGTCAACCTCGCCCAGGACCTCGCCGCCGCCAGGCCCGGCGCCACCCTCGGCGACTTCGTGGCGGAACTGGACGAGCGGGCGAACGCCCAGCACGCCCCGACCGTCCAGGGCGTCACCCTCGCCTCCCTGCACGCCGCCAAGGGCCTGGAGTGGGATGTCGTGTTCCTGGCCGGCATCGCCGAGGGCATGCTGCCCATCACCTACGCCAGGACCGACGAACAGATCGAGGAGGAACGCCGGCTCCTCTACGTCGGCGTCACCCGCGCGCGGGAACGGCTCCATGTGTCCTGGGCCCTGTCCCGTTCACCCGGAGGCCGCCCCAGCCGCAGACCGAGCCGCTTCCTCGACGGGCTGCGTCCCGGCACCACCGCCACCGTCGGCCGCGCCGGCACCGGTGCCGGCGGAGGCGTCGAGCACGGGATCACCCGAGCCGGAGCCGCCGCTCCCCGGCGCGCCCAGCGCACCCCCGCCCGCTGCCGGGTCTGCGGCCGCACGCTCACCGACGCGGGCGAGATGAAGCTGATGCGCTGCGAGGACTGCCCGTCGGACATGGACGAAGGGCTCTACGAACGGCTGCGGGAGTGGCGCGCGGTCCAGGCCGAGCGCAGCGGACAGCCGGACTTCTGCGTCTTCACCGACCGCACCCTGATGGCCATCGCCGAGGCGAGGCCCGAGAGCCCCGCCGAGCTCTCCCGCATCCCCGGTGTCCTCAGCCGCAAGTTGCGCAGCTACGGAACCGATGTGCTGGCCATCTGCGCAGGTGACGAGGCCGGGGAAGCCGACGAGGACGACTGATGCGAACTCGTCGAAAAAATAGTTTGCGCATGCCCCAGCAATCCCCATAGGTTCTAGGCACGGATGCAGCGGCCTTCTCGAAGGGCCCAACTCCGTGTTGTACTTGCATATCCGAACGGACTGGCTCACCCCAGTCCCAGAGACGCCGAGAGGAGGCGAGTCCAGTGATCAGCATCAACACCAGCACCATCAGCACGGCCAAACTGACCGATCGCTCGGCCGTCTCCCTGTGCATGCTCGGCGCCTCCTCCCAGGGCACCGGTCTGTCCGGCATTCGTGCCGTCCGTCCGGCGTCCTCCCCCGCTCTCGTGGACCTGCCCGTCCGTGAGCGCAATGAGCGACCGACCAAGGCACTGGAAGCGGTAGCGGCACAGGCGCAGGCCTATGCCTTTGCGGCGGCCGGTGCCGGATTCCGGAAGCAGACGACGCAGCACCACCAGATGTGGGCCTTCCGTGGGCCAGAACCCTGGAGTGATCCAGCCTGATCCAATCAGGCCGGCGCCTTCAGGGCCGCGGAACCCCATCCGGGATCCGCGGCCCTTCTGTTTTCCCCACATCGGGGACGACGGAGCGAAGGGGCCTCGGGACAGGAAAAGAACCCGGTACCCAGCCGCCACCCGGTCAACCGGCCGGAACGACCAGACGAGGAAGACCAACCGTGCAACTCGAAGCGCACGCCCCGTCCGTACCGCCTTCGCAAACGATCCCCCCGCCCGGCCTCACGGAGGACTCCACCTTGACCCCCCTCACCGCGCTCACCGCGCTCGACGACGCCATCGAGAACCTCGGCGTACCCGTCCCCTGCCGCTCCTACGACCCGGAGGTCTTCTTCGCCGAGTCGCCGGCGGACGTCGAGTACGCCAAGTCCCTCTGCCGCACCTGCCCGCTGATCGAGGCCTGCCTCGCCGGCGCCAAGGAGCGGCGTGAGCCCTGGGGCGTCTGGGGTGGCGAGCTGTTCGTCCAGGGTGTCGTCGTCGCCCGGAAGCGGCCGCGTGGTCGCCCGCGGAAGAACCCGGTCACGGCATGAACACCGCAGGAACGATCGATCGCCCCCTCACGCACGACCCCAAGAAGCAGGCCCCGATGAAGCCGTCCACCAGTGAGCTCGCAGGCTCCGTGACCCCAGACGTCACCACCACCAGCGCGACCGAAGCGCGCCAGAACAGGACCCGAGAGATGCAACTCATGCAAGAAGCCCTGGCTCGTGCGCATATGCACGAGCGACTCCATGACGCCGTACGGGAACGCCGGGCCGTGCGCCTGGCGGTCGCCCAGCGGATGCAGCGCCGGGCCGAGCGGGCCTCGCTGCGCGCCCGGCGGGCGCTCGCCATGGCGGTCATGCAGTAACGATCACACCCACGGAAGCGGTGGCCTCCCGGCCCTTCGGGGAGGCGGTGTCTTCCGCGCGGGGGCCGGTCCGGTCGAACGGACCGGCCCCCGCGGTGCGTTGTGCACGGCGATCGGGCGCCTGCGGAGTTATCGTCGCCGGGTGACGAGTCTTCCCGGAGGAAGTGATCAGGGCGGCTCCACTCCGGAGCGCCGTGTGCTCCTGTGCGCCCGCTGCGGCACCCCAGCCGACGGCGCCCCGCCGACCACCTGGACCTGCTCCGTGGAGAACGGCATCCGCCAGTACTTCTGCGACACCTGCTCCAGGGAGAACCTACGGGCGATCGAGGGCCGCCTGGACTCGGCTTGGTGGTGAGCCTTTCCTCGGTGCTCTCTGGGGGCCCTCCCCCCTCCCTCCCCCTCCCCGCCCACCCCCCACTTCAAGGCGCCACGGATCAAGCCTCCGCCGCCGGTTCCTCCTCGCTCAGGTCCTCGTCGGGTACGAATCCCGGCAGCCACTCCTCCAGTTCCTCGCGCAGGCGTACCGTGGCGCCCAGCTGGCACAGGACGCCGATCGTGCTCAGGGTCACCCGGTGGATCAGCAGATAGGCCGGCGGCAGGTTCAGCCGCTTGCCCAGCTGGTAGGCGGGGGAGCGGGGGTCGGCGATGCGGGCCGCCTGGCTGCGCATCCAGGTGCGGGTGAAGGTGAACGTCTCGGCCCGGGCCGGTTCGATGATCGGCAGGAGGTAGTCGAGGACCGCGTCCGGGTCCAGCTCTATGGACTCCTTCACGAATCCTTCGGCGCAGAGCATGTCGTAGACCGACTCGGCTTCGTCGTCCAGCGTCATGCGCAGGGAGGTGCCGATCGGCAGGGGGAGCCCCCCGGGCAGCCGGTCGACCGTGCCGAAGTCGAGGACGCCGAGGCGCCAGTCGTCCTCGCCGGCCGGGCCGCCCGGCAGCAGCCGGAAGTTGCCCGGGTGCGGGTCGGCGTGGAGCAGGCCGGTGCGGGCCGGGCCCGAGAAGAGGAAGCGGGCCAGAAGCTGGCCGGCCCGGTCGCGCTGCTCCTGGGTGCCGTCCGAGATCACCTCGGACAGCGGGATGCCGTCGATCCACTCGGTCACCAGGACCTGCTCGCGCTGGTGCACCACTGCCGGGACCACCACGTCCGGGTCGTCCGCGAACTCCTCCGCGTGGGCGGACTGGGCCTGCGCCTCCAGTCCGTAGTCCAACTCCTCGGAGACGCGGTCCTTCAGTTCCGCGATCAGCGGCTTGATGTCCATGCCAGGAATCAGCGGCCCCAACAGACGGGCGAAGCGGCTCAGTTGTCCCAGGTCGGAGAGCAGGGCCTCGCCGGCGCCCGGGTACTGCACCTTGACCGCCACCTCACGGCCGTCGTGCCACACGGCCCGGTGCACCTGCCCGATCGAGGCCGCGGCGGCCGGTTTGTCCTCGAACTCCTCGAACAGATCGCGCCAGTCCGGACCCAGCCGCTCCTCGAGGACCGCGTGCACGGTACGGGTCGGCATGGGCGGTGCCGCCTCCTGGAGCTTGGTCAGGGCCGCGCGGTAGGGGCCGGCGATCTCCTCGGGCAGCGCCGACTCGAAGACGGACAGGGCCTGCCCGAACTTCATCGCACCGCCCTTCAGCTCGCCGAGCACCTTGAACAGCTGCTCCGCGGTGCGCTGTTGCAGTTCCCGGCCGACGATCTCCGCGGACTCGCCCACGATCCGCTTGCCCAGCCCCCAGGTCGCCCGGCCGGCGATGCCGAGCGGGAGCGCGGCGAGCTTGGCGGTACGGGTGACCGCCTTCCGGGGAAGATCAGACATGCGCCCTCCAAGTCCCAGTCGGCCGCGCCTCGCCTGCCTTGCGTCGTCGCTTCGCCGACGGCCGTTGCACCGCCATTGTCGCGCGCGGTTCGCCGCCCGTTGAGGAGTGCTCCCCCTTCTTACCTCTCTCCGCCGCCCCGCACCCGCATGCCGGGTGCGGCCGGACCGGTCGGCTGCGCCAGTTGAGGCCGGGCAGGGACACCTCCTGGCGGGTGCCGACGCTGGACGGCGTCTGCCCGTCGAGGAAGGCCAGCGCGTGCGCCGCGGCCAGTCCCGCGACCGCGGTGGCCAGTGTCAGATCGCAGGCGCCGACCCGGCGGGCCTTCGGGGACCGCCACTGGGCGGTCAGCCGGGGCCAGGCCGGGTCCCGGTCGCCGCGGTCGAGGTGCAGGCAGCCGACGCAGCCCGATGCGCCGGGCAGGACGAGGGGGCCCACGACGCCTGTGCCCTCGACCACGCCGGCACACAGGTGCGGTGTTCCGGCGGTCATGAGCGCTTCGGTGTCGGCCGGGTCGGGTGCGTGCACGGCCACGTCGTCCCGGGGCGCGAGGATCACCAGGGAGAGCCCGGCGTCCTGGGCGCCGGATCCGGGGGAGTGGGCGTGGCGCGGTGGTCGGTCGGGTGCCGCGCGGCGCACGGCGGCCCGCGCCGCCGTCTCGCGGCGCTCGCCGAGCGACTCGGCGGGCAGTCCGCCCGGGGCCAGGTCCCACGGTTCGACGTGTCCCGTGTCGCGCACGTCGACCTCGCCCACTCCGGCCCCCGACAGAGCCGACGCCAGGACGGCGCCGACCCGCCCCGCGCCCCGTACCTGCACGCGCAGCGCGCGGCGGGCGGCGAGCCGGGCGAGGGCGGCGCCCGGCTCGGCGGTGGTCAGGGACAGCGCGGCGAGGTCGGGGCGCAGCCGCCGCAGGACGTCGTCCTTCTCGCGCAGGGCGTCCGCGGCCGGTCCGCCGCCGCGCGCGTCGTCGACCAGGCCCGCGCGGGTCAGCCGTGCCAGCAGGGTGTCGACGCGGCCGTCCGGCAGATTGCGGCGGCGGCCCTCCTCGCGCAGCAGCGGCAGCCCGCGCGTGCCGTTGAGCAGGTCCAGGAAGCCGCTCGTCGCCGGGTCCATCGGGCCCAGTGTCAGCGCGTGCGCCGGGGTCATCCCGAACTGCGCGGTGTCGCGATCACGCCAGCCGCGCCGCAGCGCGGGTTTGATCACCGGATGCATGACTGACCCCCGTTTCCGTGGAACCATTCCGGACCTCTCGTCGCCTGCGGAGCCGGTCGTGCTCCGCCGACGCATGCCAGCATGCCGCGCCGGTCCGTCCGGCGCCGGGAGTTATCCACAGGTCGGGCATGTTTGTCATATGAGCGTGTAGGTAAAAGCCAGTATTTCCACGGGAACTGGAATAAACCGGATGTGCGGATCAGTCGGAGGAGTCATAGGAATCAGACGCATGGTGGGGGATCGGCGCAGAACCGTTCCGCAGCCGGGACTTCGGCCGTGCCCAGCGGGTAACGTCGGGGCGTGCCCGCCGACCCACTGCACCGCGCCGGAAACCCACAGCGCAGCACGACGAGCCAGCCGCCCGGCGGCTCGGGGGCGAGCGCGATCGAGGTCCGCAGGAGCACCCGGCGCCGCCGGACGGTCTCCGCGTACCGCGAGGGCGATCGCACCGTCGTACTGATCCCCGCCCGGATGTCGAAGGCGGAGGAACAGCGCTGGATCACCGTCATGCTCGACAAACTCGCCGCCCAGGAGAGCAAACGGACGCTGGGCGACTCCGAGCTGGGTGAGCGCGCCGAGCGGCTGTCGGCGCAGTACTTCGACGGCCGGGCGCGGCCCGCCTCCGTGCGCTGGGTCACCAACCAGAACACCCGGTGGGGTTCGTGCACCCCGGCCGAGGGCAGCATCCGGCTCTCGCACCGGCTGCAGGGGATGCCCGAGTACGTCGTCGACTACGTCCTCTGCCATGAGCTGGCCCATCTGCTGGTCCCCGGTCACGGGCCGGACTTCTGGCGGCTGCTGGAGGCCTATCCGCGCACCGAGCGGGCCCGCGGCTACCTCGAGGGGGTCGTCGCCGCCGGGCGGCTGCCGCATGTGCCGGGGGCGCGCGGGGAGTGAGCCGGGTGCCGTCCGTCCGCCTCGGGGTGCGGTTGTGTACCGGGTCTGTACCGGCTGCGTGCGATGTCGGACTTTGCCGTTAGCCTTGCGCGACGCACTCACACTCGGGATGGGGGACGGTCGTTACGCATGGCCAGGGAATTCCAACGCGGCCACAAGGCCAGGGTCAGTGACCTCACGGCGGGCACGGATCTGTACGTAGGCGTGCAGATCTCCGCTCCCGGGCTCACCTTCGACATCAGCTGCTTCGGTCTGGACGCCGACGAGCGCCTCTCGGACGACCGGTACTTCGTCTTCTTCAACCAGCCGAAGTCCCCGGAGGAGTCCGTCCAGCTGCTCGGCGCCCAGGCGGGCGACACGGAGTCGTTCCGGGTCACGCTGGACCGGGTCCCCTCGCACATCCGCAAGCTGTCCTTCACGGCGACCATCGACGGCGCCGGGCAGATGTCGCAGGTCGCGCCCGGCTATCTGCGCATCGTGGCGGGGGGCGAGGAGGTCGTGCGGTACTCCTTCACCGGCGCGGAGTTCTCCACCGAGCGAGCCGTCATGCTCGGTGACCTCTACTTCAAGGACGGCTGGCGGTTCGCCGCGGTCGGACAGGGCTTCGACGGCGGTCTGGAGGCGCTGCTGAAGAACTTCGGCGGCGAGGTACTGGAGGAGGAGGCTCCCGCCGCCCCGCAGCAGCCGCAGCCCGGTGCCACCCCCGGTTTCGCCCCGCCCGCCCAGGCCGCCGCCCCGCCGGCGTTCGCGGCCCCCCAAGCCCCCGCGCCCGCCCCGGGCCCCGCGCCGCAGCCCGCCGCACAGGGCTTCGCCGCGCCGCCCGGTGGAACTCCGCCGCAGGGCTTCACAGCCCCGGGTCACACCCCGCCGCAGGGCTTCACACCGCCCGGTCACACCCCGCCCCCGTCCCCGGCGCCCGCGCCGAACGTGCACGCCGCGCCGACGGTCATCGCCCCCCTGGCCCCGCCCCCCGGCGGCGCCGTCCCGCCGCCGGCCCCGGCCCCCGCACCGTACGGGCAGCCCCAGCAGCCGTACGGGCAGCCGCCCCAGCAGCCGTCGTACGGCGGCCAGCCGGCCGCGCCGATGCCCCCGGGCTACGGCCAGCAGCCGCCCTCCTACGGCGGCCAGCCCGCCCCGCCGATGCCCCCGGGCTACGGCCAGGTCCCGGGCCAGCAGCCCGCCGGCTACGGAGTGCCGCAGGGCGCCCCGCAGGGCGGCGCCGGGGTGACCGCCGCGCTCCAGGCGTTCAAGGAGACGCCGACCGGGCAGCGCTGGACGCAGCAGAACAAGAAGCTCATCCGCGTCGACCTCGGCATCGGCGGCCAGCCCGTGCTGGCCAAGCAGGGCAGCATGGTGCTCTACCAGGGCAAGGTCGACTTCAGCTACAAGGGCGCCGGTTTCGCCGGGCGGATCGTCGGCAGCGCCACCGGCCAGGAGATGCAGCTGATGCGCTGCACCGGCCAGGGCCAGGTGTTCCTCGCCGAGAACTCCACCCACCTGCACCCCGTCGAGCTGCAGGGCGACGCGATCTGCGTCTCCGCCGAGAACGTCCTCGCGTTCGACGAGAGCCTGCAGTACGAGGTGCGCCGCGTCGAGGGCCACGGCATCCCCGGCGGCGCGTTGTTCACCATGCAGTTCCAGGGCACCGGCACGATCGTCGTCAAGACACACGGCACGCCCGTGGTCCTGCCGGTCACACCGACCACCTTCGCCGACTGCAACGCCGTCGTCGCCTGGTCGGCCGCCTCCCAGGTGATCGTCTCCAGCCAGGTCCGCATGCGCCGCAACGCCTACCCGGGCGACACCGGCGAGAGCGTCAACCTCCAGTTCCGGGGCGCACCCGGCAACTTCATCGTCGTCCAGCCGTACGAGGTCTGAGGGAGCCCGTCATGAACCAGCCGCTCGCGGGCTACGCCCCCGCACCCGTCGCCGCCCGCATGGAGAACCACGGCAACCACATGCTGAAGGTCGCCATGCAGACCGGGAACGACCTCCTCGCGCGCGTGGGCTCCATGGTCGCCTACGAAGGCTTCATCCAGTACGAGCCCAACCCCCCGGCCGTCCGCCAGATCGCCCGCGACTGGATCACCGGCGAGGGGGCGCCCCTGATGAAGTGCACCGGCGACGGCCTGCTCTACCTGGCCGACTACGGCGCCGACGTCGTCGTGATCAACCTCAACGGCGACGGCATCTCCGTCAACGCCACCAACCTGCTCGCCTTCGACGCCCATCTGACGTGGGGCGTCGAACGGGTCAAGGGACTCGCGAAGTTCGCCGGGCAGGGCCTGTGGAACACGAAGATCTCCGGGCAGGGCTGGGTCGCGCTGACCTCCCGGGGCAAGCCGATCGTCGTCGACTGCGGCGGCGGCGAGGACGAGACGTACGTCGACCCGGACGCGCTCGTCGCCTGGTCGCCGAACCTGAGGGTGAAGGGCAAGCGCAGCTTCAAGGCGCAGTCGCTGATCGGCCGGGGCAGCGGCGAGGCCTACCAGATGGCCTTCTCCGGCCAGGGCATCGTCGTCGTCCAGCCCAGCGAGGACAGCACCGACCGCCTCCGGGTCCGGGGCTGAGGGGGAGTCAGAAAGCCATGCAGAGCCCGCTTTTCGCACACAACGACGTCCAGACGCAGGAGCGCTGGAGCCTGCAGAACAAGCAGATGCTCCGCGTCACCCTGGAGGGTCACGACGACATCCTGGCCCGCAAGGGCACCATGGTCGCCTACCAGGGCCTGGTCGAGTTCGACGCCGAGTACCGCAGCAACAACCAGGCACGCGCGCGTGCGTACACCGGCGAGGGCCTGGACCTGATGCGCTGCCACGGGCAGGGCACGGTGTACCTCGCCAACCTCGGCCAGCACGTGCACGTCATGGACGTCGAGCAGGACGGGCTGACCGTCGACAGCTCCTACGTCCTCGCCATGGACTCCTCGCTGCACTATGAGGTCATCGCCGTCGACAGCCTCTACGGCATCTCCGGCTCCGGGAAGTACCAGCTGAACATCACCGGACGCGGCAAGGTCGCCCTGATGACCTCCGGCGCGCCGCTGCTGATGCAGGTCACACCCGACAAGTACGTCAACTGCGACGCGGACGCGATCGTCGCCTGGTCCACCGGGCTGCGCGTGCAGATGCAGGCCCAGACGCACTCCTCCGGGGTGTGGCGCCGGCGCGGCAACACCGGTGAGGGCTGGGAGCTGAGCTTCATGGGCTCCGGGTTCGCGCTGGTGCAGCCCAGCGAGCTGCTGCCGCCGCAGAACGCGGTGATCGGCCAGGGCCTCGCCGCCCAGTTCGGTATGGGGCAGCAGGGGGCGCGCGGGCAGAACCAGGGGAACGTCTGGAGCTGAGGAAGAGGTGAGGGGTGACCGTGGCGGTCACCCCTCTCACCCGGTCACAGCCGGGCGCGTGTCGCTTCCAGCAGCCGTACGACCGATTCGTCGGCTACGGCCCCCACCTCGCCGTAGGCGAACCAGCGCAGGTCGAGAGACTCGTCGCTGATCGCCTCCACGGCCCCGCGCGGGGCGACGGCGGCGTACTGCACGTCCAGGTGCCAGGCACAGGGAGTGCGATGGCGGTCCAGGCGCACCGGGCCGCCCGGCAGCAGGACCAGACCCGTGATGCCCGACTCCTCGGTCGCCTCGCGCAGGGCCGCGTCCGCCAGGGTGGCGTCGCACGGCTCGCAGTGGCCGCCCATCTGCAGCCACATCCGCATCTTCCTGTGGAGGGTCAGCAGGACCCGCTCGCGCGCCGGATCGATCACCAGGGCGCTCGCCGTGATGTGCCCGTCCTCGCACGCCTTCCACATGCCGTCCGGGTGGGCCGCCAGATGGTCCAGGTAGACCTGGCGCAGCTCCTCCTGGTCCTCGTACCCCTTCAGGACGAGGACCGCGTCGTCATGAAGGCTCACTCGGTGTCGTCGTCCTTCTTGTGCAGGTCCGGCTTGCCGTGAGAACCGCCCGCCGCCTCCCCGAGCATCTTGTCCAGCTCGGAGAAGTCCAGCTGCTCGCGGTGCACGAACCCGTCCGGGTCGTCCAGGTCGGTCGCCGTCGGCAGCATGTCCGGGTGCGCCCACAGACCGTCCCGGCCGTCGACCCCGCGCGCGTCCGTGAGCGAGGCCCACAGGCGGGAGGCGTCGCGCAGCCGGCGCGGGCGCAGCTCCAAGCCGATCAGCGTGGCGAACGTCTGCTCCGCCGGGCCGCCGGTCGCGCGGCGGCGGCGCAGGGTCTCGCGCAGGGCGTCGGCGGACGACAGACGCGGCTTGGCGGCCGCGTGGACCACCGCGTCCACCCAGCCCTCCACGAGCGCCAGAGCCGTCTCCAGACGGGCCAGGGCGGCCTTCTGCTCCGGGGTGTCCTCCGGCTGGAACATGCCCTGCTGGAGCGCGTCCTGCAGCTGCTCCGGGTTCTGCGGGTCGAACTGGCCGACCACGTCCTCCAGCTTCGCGGTGTCGACCTTGATCCCGCGCGCGTAGCCGTCGACCGCGCCGAACAGGTGCGAGCGCAGCCACGGCACATGCGCGAACAGGCGCTGGTGGGCCGACTCGCGCAGGGCCAGGTAGAGCCGCACCTCCTCCTGCGGCACGCCGAGGTCCTTGCCGAAGGCCTCCACGTTGGCCGGGAGCAGCGCCGCCTTGCCGGCCGGTCCGAGCGGCAGGCCGATGTCGGTGGAGCCGACGACCTCGCCCGCGAGCACGCCGACGGCCTGCCCGATCTGCGTGCCGAACATGGCGCCGCCCATCGAGCGCATCATGCCGATCAGCGGGCCCGCCATGGCCTGCATCTCCTCCGGCAGGACGTCGCCCATGGCCGCGCCGACCCGCTCGGCGACCGGGTCGACCAGCTCCTGCCAGGCCGGCAGGGTCGCCTCCACCCACTCCGCGCGGGACCAGGCCACCGCCGAGGCGGAGCCCGACGGCAGGGACGTCGCGTCGTCCAGCCACAGGTCGGCCAGGCGGACGGCCTCCTCGACCGCCTTGCGCTCGGCCGGCCCCACACTGGCGTCCTTCGTGCCGTCCGGGGTGCCCTGGGCGACCGTCTGGCGGGCGATCTGCTTGGCCATGTCCCAGTTCACCGGACCGCCCTCGTAGGAGAGCATCTGGCCCAGCTGCTGGAACGCGGCGCCCAGGTCGGTGGGGTTCAGGGAACCGAACATGGCTGCGAGCGGATTGTCGGCGCCGGGGCCGCCAAAGCCTCCGGCTCCGGGCAGGCCGCCGAAGCCGAACGGGTTGGCCGGTCCCTGCCCACCACCGCTCTGCTGGTCCTTCTTCTTGCCCTCGTCGCCGTCTTCCGGCTCCTCCGGCGGAAGGCCGAAACCGAATGGGGTGTCACTCACGGGATTCCTCGGCTGGTAAGGCCGCCGGTTCTCTCCGGCGGCGCGGCTGCCCGACAACACCACCCAGCGTAGACACCCGGACCCGATCGGGCCTCGGTGCTTCGCCCACAGCACGCCTGCGGCAGGATGGATGCACCTGGTACGTACGCGTCACTCGCGCTCGTACTGAAGACAACCGCTGGAGACGCCCGGTGAGTTCCCCAGATCCGCAGGTTCGCGCAGCGCGAAACCCCTCAGCCCCGTCCGCCGTGCGCGGACCCGTCGTCGCGGTCACCGGCGCCGCCGCGGGTGTCGGTGCCCTGCTCACCGAGCGACTCGCCGCCTCCGGGGAGATCAAGCAGGTCATCGCGATCGACGAGCGGCGCGGCGAGTGCGCCGCCGCCACCTGGCACATCCTCGACGTGCGCGACCCCGCCATCGCGGACAAGCTGCGGGGCGCCGACGTGGTCGTCCACCTCGCGCTGGACCTCGATCTGGAGACCGATCCGGCGGCTCGTACCGCTTACAACGTCCGGGGGACGCAGACCGTCCTGACGGCCGCCGCGGCGGCCGGCGTGCCCCGGGTCGTGCTGTGCACCTCGGCGATGGTCTACGGCGCGCTCCCCGACAACGAGCTGCCCCTTTCGGAGGACGCCGAGCTGCGGGCGACCGCCGAGGCCACCGGGGTCGGGGACCTGCTGGAGATCGAGCGGCTGGCGCGGCGGGCGCCGCGGGCGCATCCGGGGCTGAACGTCACCGTCGTACGGCCCGCGGTGCTGGTCGGCGGCACGGACACGGCGCTGACCCGGTACTTCGAGTCGCCGCGGCTGCTCGTCGTCGCCGGGTCGCGGCCCGCGTGGCAGTTCTGCCACGTCGAGGACCTGTGCAGCGCCCTGGAGTACGCCGTCCTGGAGAAGGTCGACGGGGAACTGGCCGTCGGCTGCGACGGGTGGCTGGAGCAGGAGGAGGTCGAGGAGCTCAGCGGGATCCGGCGGATGGAACTGCCGTCGGCGGTCGCGCTCGGCGCGGCGGCCCGGCTGCACCGGATCGGGCTCACGCCGTCTCCGGCGGGGGACCTGGCGTACACGATGTACCCGTGGGTGGTCAGCGGGAGCCGGTTGCACGACGCCGGGTGGCGGCCCCGGTGGACCAACGAGGAAGTGCTCGCGGAGCTCCTGGAGGAGGTTTCCGGGCGGCACACGGTCGCCGGGCGGCGGCTGGGGCGCAAGGACGCCACGGCCGCGGGGGCCGCGGGGGCGACGGTGGCCCTGCTGGGCGCTGCCGCTGTGGTCCGGCGGGCCCGGAAGGCCCGGCGGCGCGTCTAGCGGCGCTGTGACAAACTCCAAACGCCACCACGCGCGTGCCTGGTGAATCTCGTATTCCTCCGTGTCACAGGCGTGCGGCACGATGGGGGCATGGCACATGCGAACGAGCACCCCGGTGAGCAGGGGGCGCAGGACCCCATCAAGTTGATCGGTGTCCGGGAGACCGCGCTCTCCGTGGACGAGGTCCTCCAGGCCGTCGGGGACGCCGCGGCCGGAGGCATCGCGCTGTTCGTGGGCACCGTGCGCAACCACGACGGGGGCGCCGACGTGGACGCCCTCGGGTACTCCTGCCACCCCAGTGCCGAGGCCGAGATGCGGCGGATCGCCGAGAAGGTCGCGGCCGAGTACCCGGTGCGGGCGCTGGCCGCCGTGCACCGCGTGGGCGACCTGAGCGTGGGGGACCTCGCCGTGGTCGTCGGCGTGGCCTGTCCGCACCGGGCCGAGGCCTTCGACGCCTGCCGCAAGCTGATCGACGACCTCAAGCACGAGGTGCCCATCTGGAAACACCAGAAGTTCTCGGACGGGACGGACGAATGGGTCGGCGCGTAGCGCCGTCGTCGAGGGGCGGAGCCTGTCGACGTCCGTCACTCGGGGCATCTGTGCCCCCCAAGTTGCGTAACCGCCCCCCTCGCGTGAGCGTTGTCAGTGCGGATGGTTAATCTGCTGATCAGTCAGTTGCGGACGCTCGTGGCGTTGGGAGGTCGGCATGGGGGCGCTTGTCTGGCTGCTGATTCCGCTCTTGGCCGCGGTCGGCGGCGGACTGTGGGGCAGCTGGGCCAACAGAACACGCAAGGTGCGCGGCGACGGCCCCGAGCTGGACGGCTATGCCCGTTTCCGGGAGGCCATGGAGAGGTCCCACACGGGCGCCGACGGCGCGTGACGGGTGCCCTGACGGTCCGCTGACACAGGCGTCCCGTACTGTCGTGGCATGCCACGCCGCACCGCGACGATGCTCGCCTCCACCCTGATGCTGATCGCGCTCCTGTGCGCGGGAGTGCTCATCCCCGTGCCGTACGCGGAGATGTCTCCCGGCCCGACCGTGAACACACTGGGGGACCACGACGGCGAGCCGGTGCTGCAGATCACCGGGCACAAGACGTACCCGACCGACGGTCACCTGAACATGACGACGGTCCGGGTGACCAGCGCGGACTTCCGGATGAACCTGGTGGAGGCGGTCTACGGCTGGCTGGCGCACGACAGCAAGATCGTGCCGCACGACACGCTCTACCCGGACGGCAAGACCGAGGAGCAGTCCACCCAGGAGAACGCCGAGGAGTTCAGCCAGTCCCAGGAGAGCGCCAAGGTCGCCGCCCTGAAGGAGCTCGGCGTTCCCGTGAAGTCCTGGGTGATCGTCTCCACCGTCGTCAAGGGCTCACCGGCCGAGGGCAGGCTGCACGCCGGTGACGTGATCAAGGCCGTCGACGGTACCGCCGTGAAGCAGCCCTCCGACGTCGCCAAGTTCGTCACCGAGCACAAGCCCGGTCAGAAGGTCGTGTTCACCGTCGTCCCGGCCAAGGAGCAGGCCGCTGCCGAGAAGGCGCACAGGACGGCGACCAAGACCCAGGACGTCACCGTCACCACGACCACCTCGGAGGACAGCGGCGCCAAGCGGGCCATCGTCGGGATCTCCGCCGGGACCGACCACACCTTCCCGTTCACCATCGACATCAAGCTCGCCGACGTCGGCGGGCCGAGCGCCGGCCTGATGTTCTCCCTCGGCATCTACGACAAGCTGACCCCGGGCAGCCTGACCGGCGGCAAGTTCGTCGCGGGCACCGGCACCATCGACGACAACGGCACCGTCGGGCCGATCGGCGGCATCGAGATGAAGACCGTCGGCGCGCGCGACAAGGGCGCCCAGTACTTCCTGACGCCCGCCGACAACTGCGCCGCAGCCGCCAAGGACACCCCGAGCGGGCTCAGGCTGGTGAAGGTCAAGACGATCGGTGACGCGCTCGACGCGCTGAAGGACATCCGCAGCGGGAACACGGCGGCGCTGCCCAAGTGCACCACCAACGGCTGACCGGCACGCGCGTGTGACGCGGCTGGGGGCGCCCCGCAGAGCAGGGGCGCCCCCATCGCCGTACCGCACCGGGCGGGATCAGTCCGCGAACGTCGCCGCCAGGGCCTCCGCCAGGCCGGGGACCAGTTCCGGGCCCGTCAGGACCTCCGTCGGGGAGTCCTTCTCGCGCAGCCGCAGCGCCGACTCACGGGCGCCGTCACGCAGCACCGCGACCGTCATGCGCACCTCCTGGCGCTCGGGGTGCTCGGCGACCCACCTGGCCAGCTTGGCCTCGCTCAGGTTCTGCGGGACCTGCGCCTCGGCGGACGGCGGCAGCATCAGGCGCTCCACCGAGAGCGCGCACCCGACCACCGCGTCGGGCCAGGCGATGGTGCCGAGGAACTCGTCCAGCGGCTTGCCGGACGGGATCTCGTCCTGCTCGATCGGGGTGAGACCAGAGGTCTCGGACTCGTCCCCGTCCAGGCCCAGCTGGGCCGCGAGCGAGGGTTCCTGAGCCCGCAGCCGTGCGGTGTCGACAAGGGCGAAGAGGCGAGCGGGCTGGTCCCAGCCGAGGCCGGAGACGTACTCGTCGATCTCGAGTACGGCCCGGGTGAGCGGGCTCGCTGCCATGGGAGTGTTGGACATGGTCACAATCCTGCCTCGTTCCCCGCCGGAATCGGGAACCGAGCAGCGCGTGAGTAAGTTGCATAGGTGTTGGCCCGCGATCACGGGGGGCAACCGAGGCCCCGCGAACACGAGGGCCTGACGGATCGACAGCGAACTTCGAGGTGCACACCTTGGCTTTCCAGATGCCGGACCGCGGCGGAGGCCCGACGGGGCCGCGGATCACAGCGGGCCGCCCGTCCCGGCGCGTTCGGGCCCTGCTCATGACACTGGGCGTCCTGGCCGTCCTCGGCATGGCGTTCACCATGTTCGCGGGCTTCTGGACGGACTGGCTGTGGTACCGGTCGGTGCACTACTCGTCCGTGTTCACGACCGTGCTGTGGACCAAGATCGGGCTCTTCTTCGTCTTCGGTCTGCTGATGGCGGTCGCCGTGGGGGTCAACATCTGGCTCGCGCACCGGCTGCGGCCCCCGCTGAGCGCCATGTCCATGGAGCAGCAGAGCCTCGACCGCTACCGGATGGGCATCGCGCCGTACAAGAAGTGGCTGCTGCTCGCCGTCACCGCGCTCGTCGGGCTGATCGCCGGCACCTCCGCGGCCGGCCAGTGGCGGACCTGGCTGATGTGGGTCAACGGCGAGCCCTTCCACCAGAAGGACCCCCAGTTCCACCTCGACGTCTCCTTCTACGCCTTCGACCTGCCCTGGTACCGATTCCTGCTCGGCTTCGGGTTCGCCGCCGCCGTCCTGTGCCTGATCGCCGCCGCGCTCACGCACTACCTGTACGGCGGGCTGCGCGTCACCAGCCCCGGCGCGCGCGCCACCGCCGCCGCGACCGGGCATCTGTCGGTGCTGCTCGGCATCTTCGTCGCCCTGAAGGCGGTCGCCTACTGGCTCGACCGGTACGGCCTGGCCGTCAAGTCCAGCGACTTCAAGGCCACCGACGACTGGACCGGCCTGCGCTACGTCGACGCCAACGCCTATCTGCCGGCGAAGACGATCCTGTTCTGCATCGCCGTGATCTGCGCGCTGCTCTTCTTCGCCACGCTGTGGCGGCGCACCTGGCAGCTGCCCGTGATCGGCTTCGGCCTGATGGTCCTCTCGGCGATCCTGATCGGCGGCCTGTACCCGGCGATCGTGCAGAAGTTCCAGGTCCAGCCCAACGAGCAGGCCAAGGAAGCCCCGTACGTCCAGAAGAACCTCAAGGCGACCCGCGAGGCGTACGGCATCGACGACGCCAAGGTCACCGAGTACGCGGGCAAGTCCACGACGTCGGACCAGGCCACGGCCTCGGACAAGGCCAGGCTGCGGGGCGACGCCGACGACGCGGCGAGCATCCGCATCATGGACCCGAACATCGTCTCGCCGACGTTCCAGCAGCTGCAGCAGATGAAGAACTACTACGGGTTCCCGACCAACCTGGACGTCGACCGCTACAGCACCAAGGACGGCAAGGACCAGGACACGGTCATCGGTCTGCGCGAGCTGAACCTGGACGGCATCCCGAAGAACAACTGGATCAACGACCACTTCCGCTACACGCACGGCTACGGCGTGGTCGCAGCCAAGGGCACCGAGGCCGACACCCAGGGCCAGCCGGTCTTCACCGAGTCCAACCTGCCGTCCAAGGGTGACCTCCCGCCGTACGAACAGCGCGTCTACTACGGCGAGAAGACCACCACGTACTCCATCGTCGGCGGACCGCAGAAGGAGGTCGACTACTCGGCGGACAACGGCGACGAGAAGACCACCAGCTACACCGGCCAGAGCGGCGTCAACCTCGACAATCCGATCAACCGGGCCGCGTACGCGGTGGCGTTCAACGAACCGCAGATCCTCTACTCGGGCGCGATCGGCAAGGGCTCGCGGATCCTGTACAACCGCACGCCCAAGGAGCGTGTGGAGGCGGTCGCCCCCTGGCTCACCATCGACGGGGACGCCTATCCGGCGGTCGTCGGCGGCCATATCCAGTGGATCGTCGACGCGTACACGACGTCGAACGGCTACCCGTACTCCTCCCGTACGACCCTGGGCAACACGACGGCCGACTCGCTGACCGCCACCAACGACAACCGCGCGGTGGTGGCCCAGCAGAACCAGGTCAACTACATCCGCAACTCGGTGAAGGCGACCGTCGACGCGTACACCGGCGAGGTCAGGCTCTACCAGTGGGACACCCAGGACCCGGTGCTGAAGACCTGGATGAAGGCCTTCCCCGGCACGGTCGAGCCGCGCACGGCCATCTCCCCGGAGCTGATGGCCCATCTGCGCTATCCGCAGGACCTGTTCAAGGTCCAGCGTGAGCTGCTCACCCGCTACCACGTGACGGACGCGCAGACGTTCCTCACCGGCAGTGAGGTCTGGCAGGTGCCCGACGACCCGACCAACGACTCGGGCAGCGCGGTGCCGCCGTACTACCTGAGCATGAAGATGCCGGACCAGAGCAAGCAGTCGTTCTCGCTGACGACGACGTTCACGCCGAACGGACGGGACAACCTCAGCGCGTTCATGGCGGTCGACTCCGATCCGGGCACCAGTGACTACGGCAGGATCAGAATCCTGAAGCTGCCGACCAGCACGACGGCCGACGGTCCCAAACAGGTGCAGAGCCAGTTCAACTCCCGGCCGGACATCGCGGAGACGATCAGCCTGCTCACCCGGGGTCATTCCAAGGTCGAGTACGGCAATCTGCTGACCGTGCCGCTCGACGGCGGACTGCTCTACGTGGAGCCGGTCTACATCCTCGGCGGCAGCAAGCTGAAATACCCCTTGCTCGGCAAGGTGCTGGTTTCCTACAACGGCAACACGGCGTTCGAGAACACCCTCGGCGAGGCGCTCGACAAGGTGTTCGGCGTGGAGGGTTCGACCACCACCCCACCGGACAACGGCACCGCCAACCCGCCGTCGTCCGCCAACCCGACCGTCCAGCAGGCCCTGGACGACGCCCAGAAGGCGTTCGACGCGGGTCAGCAGGCCCTCAAGGGGCCGAAGGGCCCGGACTGGACCGCGTACGACAAGGCGCAGAAGGATCTGAAGGCCGCGCTGAAGCGGGCCGAGGAGGCGCAGGCCAGGGCCGGCAAGAACGGGACGGGAAGCAAGAGCTGATCAAGGACACCCCGCGTCGTGGTACGGTTGACACGCAACGGCGCGGGGTGGAGCAGCTCGGTAGCTCGCTGGGCTCATAACCCAGAGGTCGCAGGTTCAAATCCTGTCCCCGCTACTGCAGTCGAAGGCCCGGATCCCAAGGGATCCGGGCCTTCGTGGTGTGCGAACTCATGTACTGAGGGGAGGGACGGCCGCGCCGCCGTGGGGAGTTGGGTGGTGTGTGTTTGACTTGTCTCCCTGTGGGCATGTCGACAAAACGCTGAAGTGACCTCACGGGCTGCGGTATACCGGGTGTACCCAGGTTGCAGGTGGTGCGACGATGGACGTTATGGGGGACAAGGCAACTCTGTTCGAGTCAGGGCGATTTGTGCAGTCTGCCGATGAAGAGCCGTCCCGGGACGATGTGAGTGACATGGGGGACGCCGCGGAAGAGGTACGCCTCGGACTGGCCGCGCAGAGCGGCGACGCCGAGGCGGCGAGCGTCCTCGGAGCCATGCTGCTGCGCCGCGGTGACCTCGACGGAGCGGAATCCCATCTGCGGGCCGCCACCGCGGCCGGCGACCGGGCCGCCGCCAACAACCTGGGTGTCCTGCTGCACCAGCGCGGCTACCCCGAGGAGGCCGCCGGCTGGTGGCGCGTCGCCGCCGTCGCCGGGTCCGCCGCCGCCGCGCACGCGCTGGGCCGCCACCACCGTGAGCGCGGGGACGAGCCCGCCGCGGAGTACTGGCTGCGCCAGTCCGCCGAGCAGGGGCATGCCCTCGGTGCCTACGCGCTCGCCGACCTGCTGGAGCACCGCGGGGACGTCGGCGCCGAGCACTGGATGCGGGCCGCGGCCGAGCGTGGACACCGGGAGGCCGCCTACCGGCTCGCCCGCGTGCTCGACCACAGAGCCGGGCGCGAGGACGAGGGCGGGCCTGACAACGCTGTCGCCGAGGCCGAACAGTGGTACCGGCAGGCCGCCGCACGCGGACACCGGCGCGCCGCGCTGCACCTCGGCGCGATCCTGGAGAGGCGTGGGGAACTGAAGGAGGCCGGGCGCTGGTACCTGACCTCCGCCAAGGACGGCGAGCCGCGGGCCGCCTGCGCGCTCGGCTTCCTGCTGCGCGACGCCGGGGACACCGAGAGCGCGGCCGTGTGGTGGCTGCGTGCCGCCCAGGAGGGCGACGGCAACGCGGCCAACGCGCTCGGCGCGCTGCACGCCGAGCGTGGCGAGACCCAGACCGCCGAGCGCTGGTACCGGGCGGCGCTGGACGCCGGTGACGACAACGGCGCGTACAACCTCGGGCTGCTCTGCGCCGAGCAGGGGCGGACCGCCCAGGCCGAGCAGTGGTACCGGCGGGCCGCCTACGCCGGGCACCGGGAGGCCGCCAACGCGCTCGCCATCCTGCTGCTCCAGGGCGGCGACACCACCGGCGCCGAGCCCTGGTTCTCCAAGGCCGCCGAGGCCGGGAGCGTGGACGCCGCGTTCAACCTCGGGATCCTCTACGCCGGGCGCGGGGCGGACGTGATGGCGCTGCGCTGGTACGAGCGGGCGGCCGCCGCCGGGCACACCGAGGCGGCCCTCCAGGTCGGGATCGCCCGGCTGCGCGAGGGTGACGAGCTGGAGGCCGAGCGGCATCTGCGGTGCGCGGCGGGCGCGGGCAGCACGGAAGCGGCGTACCGGCTGGCCACGCTGCTCGACGCGCGCCGGCCGCCGGAGCCGGCCCATGAGCTGGGCGAGATCGTGCACGAGAAGACCGAGTGCGAGGAGTGGTACGAGCGGGCGGCGACCCAGGGGCACCGGCGGGCGCAGGTGCGGGTCGGCATGCTCGCGGCGGCGCGGGGGGACGTGGTCGAGGCGGCGCGGTGGTACCGGGCGGCGGCGGAGGCCGGGTCGCGCAACGGCGCCTTCAATCTGGGGCTGCTGCTGGCCCGGGAGGGGAGCGAGCCGGAGGCGGCGGTGTGGTGGGCGCGGGCCGCTGATGCGGGGCATGGCCGGGCGGCTCTTCGGCTGGCCCTTGTCTACGCGCGTCGGGGGGAGCTGGCGGAGGGGCAGAAGTGGGCGGACCGGGCGGTCGAGCTGGGGTCGGCGGAGGTTGCCGAGCGGGCGGGGCGGCTGAGGGACGCGCTGCGGGAGGAACTGTCGGCCTGATCGGCGCTCTGCGTCGCAGCAGGGGAGTGGCCCTGGTCACTCGCCCCCTAAGTGATTTGCTTCCGTCGGCTTCTCTCGCGTAATGTCGTGTTCACCGACGCGGGGTGGAGCAGCTCGGTAGCTCGCTGGGCTCATAACCCAGAGGTCGCAGGTTCAAATCCTGTCCCCGCTACTGAAGGCCGAGGGCCGGAATCCAGAGATGGGTTCCGGCCCTCAGTCGTTTGTTCGTGGAATGCGAGCAAAGAAAAAAAGGGGGCTTGCGCCCCCTCTCTCACGCGCTCGCGTCCCTCACGCGCTCGCGCAGTCGGGGCACAGGCCCCGGTACGTCACCTCGACGTCCGACACCGTGAAGCCGAAGCGCTCCGTGTCGGGGAGGTCGGCGAGCGGGTTGCCCGTCGGGTGGACGTCGCGGATCGCGCCACAGCGGGCGCAGACCAGGTGATGGTGCGGCTGGTGTGCGTTCGGGTCGTAGCGCTTGGCCCGTTTGTCCGTCGCGACTTCCAGTACCTCGCCGAGGGAGACCAGCTCGCCCAGCGTGTTGTAGACGGTCGCCCGGGAGATCTCGGGCAGCTTCGCGACAGCCCGCGCGTGGACCTCGTCGGCTGTCAGGTGCACATGCTCGCCGTCGAGGACCTCGGCCACGACGCGCCGCTGCGCGGTCATTCGCCATCCGCGTCCACGCAGCCGTTCCAGAAGGTCGCTCATGGCCACCAGCCTAACAGGAACGGGTACCAGGACGGGAATAGGTGTGACTTTGGAACATTGTTTGACTTAGATCTAGTCCAATGTAGGATCGAGACCGGATTTGGCCGCAGGGCAGGACTGGGACAGGACTAGTCAGCGATGACGCAGGAGGCGCACGTGACGCAGGGACCGCTCACCACGGAGGCCGGGGCTCCGGTCGCCGACAACCAGAACAGCGAGACGGCGGGCGTCGGCGGGCCGGTCCTGGTCCAGGACCAGCTGCTGCTGGAGAAGCTGGCCCACTTCAACCGGGAGCGCATCCCCGAGCGGGTCGTCCATGCCCGCGGCGCGGGCGCGTACGGCACCTTCACGGTGACCGCCGACGTCACCCCGTACACCCGCGCCGCCTTCCTCTCCGAGGTCGGCAAGGAGACCGAGGTCTTCCTGCGCTTCTCGACGGTGGCCGGCAACCTCGGCGCGGCGGACGCCGTCCGTGACCCCCGGGGCTTCGCGCTGAAGTTCTACACCGAGGAGGGCAACTACGACCTCGTCGGCAACAACACCCCGGTGTTCTTCATCCGGGACGCGATCAAGTTCCCGGACTTCATCCACACCCAGAAGCGCGACCCGTACACCGGCTCCACGGAAGCCGACAACGTGTGGGACTTCTGGTCGCTGTCGCCGGAGTCGACCCACCAGGTGACCTGGCTGTTCGGTGACCGAGGCATTCCGGCGTCGTACCGCCACATGGACGGCTTCGGCTCGCACACCTTCCAGTGGAACAACGCGGCCGGCGAGGTCTTCTGGGTCAAGTACCACTTCAAGACCGACCAGGGGATCAAGAACCTCACCGCCCAGGAGGCCGAGGTCCTCGCGGGCAGGGACCCGGACTCCCACCAGCGTGACCTGCGCGAGGCGATCGAGCGCGGCGAGTTCCCGAGCTGGACCGTGGGTGTGCAGATCATGCCGGCGGCCGACGCGGCGGCGTACCGCTTCAACCCGTTCGACCTGACCAAGGTGTGGCCGCACGCGGACTACCCGGTCGTCGAGATCGGCCGGCTGGAGCTGAACCGCAACCCGCGGAACGTCTTCGCCGAGGTCGAGCAGGCGATCTTCAGCCCCGCGCACTTCGTGCCGGGCATCGGTCCCTCGCCCGACAAGATGCTGCAGGGGCGTCTGTTCGCCTACGGCGACGCGCACCGCTACCGCGTCGGCATCAACGCCGACCACCTGCCGGTGAACCGTCCCCGCGCCACCGAGGCGCGGACGAACTCCCGTGACGGCTTCCTGTACGACGGCCGGCACGGCGCGGCGAAGAACTACGAGCCCAACAGCTTCGGCGGGCCGCGGCAGACCGGCCACGCGCTGTGGCAGTCCACCTCCGTCGACGGCTCCACCGGCAACCACCCGACGCCGGCGCACGCCGAGGACGACGACTTCGTGCAGGCGGGGGCGCTCTACCGGCTGATGTCGGAGCAGGAGAAGGAGCGGCTGGTCGCGAACCTGGCGGGCTTCATCGCCAAGGTCTCGCGCGAGGACATCGCCGAGCGCGCGATCGGCAACTTCCGCAACGCCGACGCCGACTTCGGCAAGCGGCTGGAAGTGGCGGTGCAGGCGCTGCGCGGCTGAGCCGGCGGCACGCCCGTGCCGCTGGGCGGGCCGGATCCCACGGTGCTCGGGGTCCGGCCCGTTCCGCGTGCTCGCAGCGCGCTCGGCGCGTGCTGCTGTGCGTGCGTGTCCGGAACGTGCTCAGAGCGCCGCCGCGGGCTCGCGGGCCGGGACCCAGCAGCGGATGATGTCGCGGACCGAGACGATGCCGGCGACCTCGCCGCGGTCGAGGACGACCAGGTGCCGGAAGCCGCCGTGGGCCATGGTGCGGGCGGCGTGCTCCAGGGTCCAGGTCGGGGCCGCGAAGACGACGTCGGTGGTGGTGTGGGCGTGGGTGCGTTCCGTGTCCGGGTCCTGGCCGAGGCCGACGGAGTTCAGGATGTCGCGTTCGGTGAGGATGCCGATGCCGCCGGCGTCCGGGTCGAGGACCACGGCCGCGCCGACGCGACGGGCGGACATCAGGGCGGCTGCCTGGCGGAGGGTGTGGGCGGGGCCGACGGTGAGGATCACCGTGCTCATGGCGTCTCGGACGAGCATGGAAGGGGCCACCTCCTAGGAATCCCCGCCGTTGGAGGGGGATTCACAATTTCACAAGTGGGGGTGGGTTCAGAGTGCCAGGTAAAGGACGGGTCAACAAGAGGGCGCGCGACGCCAGTTGGGGGCGTGTGCGGGTTCCTCCCGTGTCTCACTGGCGCTGGTTGAGATACCCCAGCAACTCGTCGTGCAGCAGGCCGTTGGACGCGGCGGCGTTGCCGCTGTGCGGGCCCGGGCGGCCGTCGAGGCCGGTGAAGGTGCCGCCGGCCTCGGTGACGACGATCGAGTTGGCGGCCATGTCCCAGAGCGACAGCTCCGGCTCTGCGCAGATGTCCACGGACCCCTCGGCGACCATCATGTAGGGCCAGAAGTCGCCGTACGCGCGCGTGCGCCACACCTTGCGGGTCAGGTCCAGGAAGCCGTCCAGGTGGCCCCGCTCCTCCCAGCCGGAGAGGGAGGAGTACGCGAAGGACGCGTCCGCGAGCTTGCCGACACGGGAGACGTGGATGCGGCTCGCGGAGGTCAGGCTGCGGCCGGTGAAGGCGCCGTGGCCCTTCGCGGCCCACCAGCGGCGGTTCAGCGCGGGGGCGGAGACGACCCCCACGACGGGCTGGTAGCCCTCCTCGCCTGCTTCCATCAGGGAGATGAGCGTCGCCCAGACGGGGACGCCGCGGACGTAGTTCTTGGTGCCGTCGATGGGGTCGATCACCCAGCGCCGGGGGCCGGTGCCCTCGATGCCGTACTCCTCGCCGAGGATGGCGTCCCTCGGGCGGGCGCGCTGGAGCTGGCCGCGGATGAGTTCTTCCGCGGCCTTGTCCGCTTCGCTGACCGGCGTCATGTCCGGCTTCGTCTCCACCTTCAGGTCGAGGGCCTTGAAGCGGTCCATGGTGGCGGCGTCGGCGGCGTCCGCGAGGACGTGGGCGAAGCGGAGGTCGTCGAGGTAGTCCAGCATATGAGGAACGGTATCTGCCGCCGCTGCCGTGGGGCCAGCAGGGCGGGGGGTGTCGGGGGCGCCGTGTGCCGTGGCTGGGCGGGGGAAGGGGGAAGTCCGCACGCTCGCGCTCGCGGGGGCCGCGAGCACCCCGTGAAGGGCGCTGGGGGACGGCGCGATCAGCCGGCCGCGCACCCGCACCGGGCCGCGGTGGCGTACGCCCACGGCGATCCCCCGCCCGCACCGGGCCGCGGTGGCGTACGCCCACGGCGATCCCTCACCCGCGGCGCGAAGCAGGCCCCGGAACCCTTGACAGTGCATACCGGCGCGTCAAATCTGGGCGCAGAGCCGCACCGTGTCAGGGAGGCGAGAATGCCTGCTGCCCGGGAGTCCCTACTGGACGCCGCCCATACGGCCCTCGCGCGCCGGCCGTGGTCCACGGTGCGGATGGTCGACGTGGCCGCGGCGGCCGGAGTGTCCCGGCAGACCCTGTACAACGAGTTCGGCAGCAAGGACGGACTGGCCCGGGCACTGGTGCGGCGGGAGGCCGACGGATACCTCGCCGGGGTGGAGCGGGCCCTCGCCGGGCCGGGCGGGCCGAGGGAGCGGCTCATCGCCGTGGTCGAGTGGACGAGCGCCGCCGCGCGGGAGAACGCGCTGGTCCGGGCCATGCTCACCGGCTGCTGGAGTGAGCGGCTGCCCGCCCCTGCGCTCGCCGCCGTGCCGTCCTCTTCCTCGGTGCCGGCGCAGCGCCGCGCGGACGGGCCGCTGCCGACGCCCCGTGACTTCGTGCGGATCGTGCGGGACCGCGCGGTCAGCGCCCTGGCGGACCCCACCGCCGCCCCCGCCGACACCGCCGAGCTGACCCGCCCCTGCGAACTGGTCGTACGCCTCGCCCTGTCCTGCGTCGCGGCCCCACCGGGCGAGAGCGGCATGGCGGAACTGGTCCGAGCGGTCGTCCCGCACCGGACGGTGTGAGCCCGATGAGCCCGAGCGGTCCCGGACGCCGGGCTACTTCGCCAGCCACCCCGCCTTCGTGTCGTCGATGTCCGCAGGCCCCTCCGCCCCGAAGTCCGCCAGGCCGGAGCGGACGGCGAGGATCTCCGGGCGCCGGTTGAGCCCGACGGAGTGGGCGAGGCGCCAGACGCCGGTGTCGGCCCGGTTGTAGGGACCCTTCACCCCGGCCTGAACGGGCCCTCGGTTCCGCCTGGTTGTGCCGCGACCAGCCCGCCGCCCCGCGGGTCCGCCCGCCACTCGGCGTTCGCGCCGCACGCCCCGCGGGTCCGCGCGCAGTCCATGCCACGGCCTCAGTGCGCCGACCCGGACAACTGCAGGCCGATCACCCCGACGATGACCAGGCTGATCGAGACGATCTTCAAGGTGGAGACCAGGTCGCCCAGGAAGACCATGCCGTAGATCGCGGTGCCGGCCGCGCCGATACCGGTCCACACCGCGTACGCGGGGCCGACGTCGAGCTTCTTCAGGGACAGGGTCAGCAGACCGAAGCTGCCGAGGGCGAAGGAGGCGAAGGCGATCGTCGGCCAGAGCCGGGTGAACCCGTGCGAGAGCTTCAGGCACACGGCGAATCCGGTCTCCAGGATCCCGGCCACCATGACCAGCAGCCACGCCATGTGCTGTCCTCCCGCTTGATCCGGATCTCCGGCTCGGTGCGATTATGCACTTACCGGCCTCGCACCCGGCCAAACAACGCGGTGGTCAGTCGCCTTCCCTGCGCTCCCGGGTGGCCAGCAGCCGGCGAAGGGAAAACAGCCGCGCCGGATCCGCGTGGCCCTCCTCGACCCAGGCGTCCAGCGCGCAGTCCGGCTCGTCGTGGCTGCACGCGCGCGGGCAGCCCTCCGTGCCGGGTTCGAGGTCCGGGAAGGCGTGGATCACACGCGAGGGGTCGATGTGCGCCAGGCCGAAGGAGCGGATGCCGGGGGTGTCGATGACCCAGCCGTCCGCATCGGACAGGGGCAGGGCCAGGGCGGAGGTCGTGGTGTGGCGGCCGCGGCCCGTCACCGCGTTCACATGGCCCGTCATACGGCGGCGCTCCTGCGGCACCAGCGCGTTCACCAGCGTCGTCTTGCCCACGCCCGAGTGACCCACGAACGCGGTGACCCTGCCGTCCAGGTGCTCCCGGACCCGGTCCGCAGCGTCCCCGTTCTCCAACTCCTCGCGGCTGGTGACGACGTAGGGGATGTCGAGCGCGCCGTACAGCTCCAGCAGCTTGTCCGGAGGGGCCAGGTCCGACTTGGTCATCACCAGCAGCGGCTCCAGACCGCCGTCGAAGGCCGCGACCAGACAGCGGTCGATCAGCCGGGGACGGGGCTCCGGGTCGGCCAGCGCCGTGACGATCGCCAGCTGGTCCGCGTTCGCCACGACCACCCGCTCGAACGGGTCGTCGTCGTCGGCCGTGCGCCGCAGCACCGATGTGCGCTCCTCGATCCGGACGATCCGGGCGAGGGTGTCCTTCTTGCCGGACAGGTCGCCGACCAGGGCCACCCGGTCCCCGACCACCGCCGCCTTGCGGCCCAGCTCGCGGGCCTTCATCGCGATCACGGGCCGGTCGTCGACCAGGCAGGTCAGCCGGCCGCGGTCGACCGTGAGGACCAGGCCCCCGGCGGCGTCCTCGTGCTTGGGCCGGATGTTCGTCCGCGGCCGGTTGCCCTTGCGGTTGGGACGGGTGCGGATGTCGTCCTCGTCGGTGTGCTTGCCGTAGCGGCGCATGGCGTGTCCCTACTGCCCGAGCATCCCGGTCCACAGCTCGGGGAAGTCCGGCAGGGTCTTCGCCGTGGTCGCCACGTTCTCGATCCGGACGCCCTCGACCGCCAGGCCGATGATCGCGCCGGCGGTCGCCATGCGGTGGTCCTCGTAGGTGTGGAAGGTCCCGCCGTGCAGCTTGCGCGGGCGGATGTGCAGGCCGTCGGCGGTCTCGGTGACGTCACCGCCGAGCTCGTTGATCTCCTTGGTGAGCGCGGCCAGCCGGTCCGTCTCGTGCAGCCGCAGATGCGCCACGCCCCGCAGGGTCGAGGGGGAGTCCGCGAGGGCCGCCACCGCCGCGATACCGGGGGTCAGCTCACCGACGTCGCCCAGGTCCACGTCGATGCCGTGGAGGGCACCCGAACCGGTGAACACCAACCCGAACTCGGTGAGTTCGCAGGAACCGCCCATCTCGGTGAAGATCTCCCGCAGCCGGTCACCGGGCTGGGTGGTGCGCTCCGGCCAGTCCGGGATCAGCACCTTGCCGCCGGTGACGAGGGCCGCCGCCAGGAACGGCTGGGCGTTGGACAGGTCCGGCTCGATCGTCAGGTCCCGGCCGAGCAGCGCGCCCGGGGTCACCCGCCACACGTTCGGCTCGCCGCCCGACTCCGGGGTGTCGACCTGGGCGCCGACCGCGCGCAGCATGTCGACGGTCATCCGGATGTGCGGCACGGAGGGCAGCGAGGCGCCGGTGTGCCGGACCTCGACGCCCTGGTTGAAGCGCGGGCCGGACAGCAGGAGGGCCGACACGAACTGGGAGGACGAGGAGGCGTCGACGGACACCGGGCCGCCGTCCAGGGCCCCGCCGCCGTGCACGGTCAGCGGCAGCGCGCCCCGGCCGTCGTCGTCGATCCGGGCGCCGAGCTGCCGCAGCGCGTCGATCACGCCGTGCAGGGGACGCTCGTACGACCGCGGGTCGCCGTCGAACCGGATGGGGCCGTCGGCCAGCGCGGCCACCGGCGGTAGGAAGCGCATCACCGTGCCGGCGTTGCCGACGTCGACCGTGGCCGGGCCGTGCAGGCCCGTCGGCAGGACCCGCCAGGCCTCGCCGGACCCGTCCGGGCCGACCCCTTCCTCGATCTCCACGCCCATGGCCCGGAGCGCACCGGCCATCAGCAGGGTGTCGCGGGAGCGCAGCGGCCGGCGCAGCCAGCCGGGCTCGGAGGCGAGGGCGGCCAGCACCAGTGCGCGGTTGGTGACCGACTTGGACCCGGGCACGTGGACCGTCGCGTCGACGGCTCCGCTCGCGTGCGGGGCGGGCCAGAGGGCGGGAGGGGCGGTGTTCGGGGCCATGGGGCCACTGTATAAGGACGGCAGTGGTGTCGTTTTTCGTGTGGGCCGAGTGGGGGCTGCGCGTGCTTCAGACCTCCAGCAGCCAGCGGCCCCCGCCGATCAGTGAACTCAGCGTCACCGCGTGGAACAGGAACAGCCACAGCCCCGCCGGTACGTGCGTGAGCCGGGACAGCTGGTCCGCGTCCGAGTCCCCCGCGCCACCCCGTGACCGCTTCATCTGCAGCTCGAAGGGCGGGCGTACCCCGCCGGACAGCAGGAACCACACCACCGCGTACGCGAACGCCGCCTGCACCTGGGGCCCCGCCAGCCAGGACACCAGCAGGAAGGCGCCCCCGGCCAGCACCACGGTCAGGACGCCGTACGCGTTGCGGATCATCACCAGCATCGCCACCAGCAGCGCCGTCGCCGCCCACAGCAGCAGCGTGATGCGCCCCGCGGCCAGGAGGGCCGCGCCCCCGAGGCCGAGCAGCGAGGGCGCCGTGTATCCGGCGGCGGCCGTCAGGATCATGCCCAGTCCGTACGGCTTGCCCCGGCTGACCGTGAGGCCGCTGGTGTCGGAGTGCAGCCGGATCCCGGTGAGCTGTCGGCCGGTGAGCAGCGCGATCAGGCCGTGGCCGCCCTCGTGCGCGATGGTGATCGCGTTGCGCGATATGCGCCACGGACGGTGCGGGACGACGACGGCGAGCGCGGCGCCCAGGGTGGCGAGCACCACCCACAGGTCGGGATCGGGCTGGGTACCGGTGAGCCGGTCCCAGAGGTCGGGCAGCGCGAGGGCGGCGAGGCTGTCCATGTTTCTGAGCGGCTCCCTGTCGTCGGACGAAGTCTGGCAGTGTGACACGTATGTGCGGACGGTATGCATCGAGTCGTAGACCCGAGGATCTCGCAGGAATCTTCGGGATCGAGATGGGGGTCCCCTCAGAGCGAGCGGAGTCGGGCCTCCGGGGGAGGGAGCCCGAGGAGACCCTGGAGCCGGACTACAACGTGGCTCCGACCAAGGAGGTCTACGCCGTCCTCGACCGTCCCGTGAAAGACGCGGACTCCCCGCGTCCGGTTCGCCAGCTGCGCAAGCTGAAGTGGGGCCTGGTGCCCTCCTGGGCCAAGACACCCGAGGGCGGCGCCCGGATGATCAACGCGCGCGCCGAGACCGTGCACGAGAAGCCCGCCTACCGCCGCGCCTTCGCCGCCCGCCGCTGCATCATCCCCGCCGACGGCTACTACGAGTGGGTCACCGGCACGCAGGAGCGCGAGCTGGAGGTCGAGGGGAAGAAGAAGCGGCCGCGCAAGCAGCCGTACTTCGTGCTGCCGGCCGACGGCTCGGTGTTCGCGATGGCCGGGCTGTACGAGTTCTGGCGCGACCGGACCCTGCCCGACGACCACCCGCGGGCCTGGTGGGTGACCTGCTCGGTGATCACCACGGAGGCCGAGACGACCCCGCTGGCCGTGGCCCCCGCCGACGGCCCGCACACCCTCGCCGACATCCACCCCCGGATGCCCCTGATGCTCACCCCGGACCGCTGGGACGCCTGGCTCGACCCTTCCCGCACCGACCCCGACCACCTGCGCGACCTGCTCGCCCCGCCCCCGCCCGGCCTGATGCGTGCCTACCCGGTCTCCACGGCCGTCAGCAACGTCCGCAACAACGGTCCGGAGCTGCTGAAGGAGCTTCAGGCGCCGGAAGAGGGCACACTCTTCTAGCGTGATCGAGATTGTCGAGACCGACGCCGGAACCGCACGCATCACCTGGCACCGGGCGGAGGACCCCGGGCTGGTCCTCGCCGTGAGCCATGGCGCCGGCGGGGGCGTCGAGGCACGTGACCTCCAGGCGCTCGCCCGGGCCCTCCCCGCGCACGGCGTGACCGTGGCCCTGGTGGAGCAGCCCTGGCGCGTCGCCGGGAAGAAGGTCGCCCCCGCGCCGAACACCCTGGACAGCGGCTGGCGCGGCATCTGGCCGGCACTGGCCGGAATGGAACTGCCCGTGGTCTCCGGCGGGCGCAGCGCCGGTGCCCGGGTCGCCTGCCGTACCGCCGCCGAACTGGGCGCGCACGCCGTGCTCGCGCTGAGCTTCCCGCTGCACCCGCCGGGCAGGCCCGAGAAGTCCCGCGCCGCGGAACTGCTCGGCGCCGGGGTGCCCACGCTGGTCGTGCAGGGCGGCAACGACCCCTTCGGGAAGCCGGCGGAGTTCCCCGAAGGCGACTTCGGGCTGATCGAGGTGCCGTACGGGGATCACGGTTTCGCGGTTCCCAAGCGCGCGGAGATCACCCAGGAGCGGGCCCTGGAGATCGTCACCGAGGGCGTCGCGCAGTGGCTCACGTCACTCGGGTGACGGGCGGGAATGCGCCGCCCCGGACCACTGTTGTGGCGGACAGAAGTGCTGAGGCCTCGGCACAGACGTCGTGGGAGAGGAAGTCCGCCGCATGGGTTCGACCGTTTGCCCGAGCCGTGAGCGCCGCGCTGACCTGGACTGGACGGTGCTGCACGCGGCCAAGGCCCCTCGTATTCGAGGGGCGGCAGGCACGGGTCGTGTTCTATCCTCCGAATCGAGTGGGACCGCTCTCGGTCCTGCCCGGGATCTTGAGGAGGTGGGTCCGGTCACCGGTACCGACGCAGGGACCGACAACGGCCAGGCGGAGCAGCCCGAGGGCCAGGGTGTGAGCGCGGAGACGACCTCCGAGTCCACCGCCGAGCGCAGTGCGCGCTTCGAGCGGGACGCGCTGGAATTCCTCGACCAGATGTACTCGGCCGCGCTGCGCATGACGCGCAACCCGGCCGACGCCGAGGACCTGGTGCAGGAGACGTACGCCAAGGCGTACGCGTCCTTCCACCAGTTCCGCGAGGGCACCAACCTGAAGGCGTGGCTGTACCGGATCCTCACCAACACCTTCATCAACTCCTACCGCAAGAAGCAGCGCGAGCCCCAGCGCTCCGCCGCGGAGGAGATCGAGGACTGGCAGCTCGCCCGCGCCGAGTCGCACATGTCGACGGGCCTGCGCTCCGCCGAGTCGCAGGCGCTGGACCACCTGCCGGACTCGGACGTGAAGGAAGCGCTGCAGGCGATCCCCGAGGAGTTCCGCATCGCCGTCTATCTCGCGGACGTCGAGGGCTTTGCGTACAAGGAGATCGCGGACATCATGGGGACTCCCATCGGTACGGTGATGTCCCGGCTGCACCGGGGCCGCCGTCAACTGCGCGGCATGCTGGAGGACTACGCCCGTGAGCGCGGGCTGGTCCCGGCGGGCGCCGGAGAGTCGGACGAAGCGAAAGGTTCGGGCTCATGAGCTGCGGAGATCCGCACGAGACGGACTGCAGTGAGGTCCTCGACCATCTGTACGAGTTCCTCGACAGCGAGATGCCGGACGTCGATCGCGACAAGTTCCAGCACCACTTCGAGGAATGCTCTCCGTGCCTGGAGAAGTACGGCCTGGAGCAGGCCGTGAAGAAGCTGGTCAAGCGGTGCTGCGGACATGACGACGTGCCCGCCGACCTGCGCGCCAAGGTCATGGGACGGATCGATCTGATCCGCTCCGGCCAGGCGGTGCCGGACCACGACGTGACCGTCACACCGCAGGAGAGCTGACCGCCGGGTCACCGCTCCCTTCACCCGAATGTGCTAATCCTCAGGTCATAGGCCCCGTACCCCCCGGTTCCCGCCCTAGGCTCCGAGCCTGGACCGGCACGGTCGGGGAGGGGCGCGATGGAGGCGGTACCGTCGAGGGCTCGCGGCTATGTGGCCGGTGTCGCCCTGCTGGCGCTGCTCTGCCTCCTGCCACTGCCGCGGCTCCACACCCCCTGGTGGGCGCTCGGCCTGCTCTCCGCCGTCTGCGCCGCCAGCGAGCACGTCGTACGCCGCCGATTCGGCGGCACCTTCTACCCCGTCCTGCTCGCCGGTGCGTTCCTGCTGCCGCCGCCGGCCGCCGCGCTCGTCCCGCTGCCCGCGGCCCTGCTCTCACCGGTCGAGCACCGGCCCGCGCTGCTCAGACGCGTCTGGCGGGCCGCACAGCCCGCGCTCGCCGTGTGGGGCGCCGCCCGGGTGCACTGGGCGCTCGGCGGGCGGGACGCCGTCGTCGGCTGCGACTTCCCGTACGCACTGCTGCCCGCCGGCGCGGCCGTCCTCGTCTTCTGCCTGGTCCTCACCCTCCTCGACGGCGGCCTGCGCGCCGTCGCCCTGGGCGTTCCGCTGCGCCGGGCCTGGCGCGGGCTGCTGTCCCGTTCCCTCGCGCCGGTCGCGGTGCACGGACTCGCGGGGCTGATGATGGCCGTGCTGTGGCGCAGCCCGTACGGCCCGGTCGCCGCGCTGCTCGTGCTGCTGCCGATGTGCGTGTCCTGGTGGATCTTCGCCCAGTACCACCGTGAACGCGCCGCCCACCAGGCCACCATCCGCGCCCTCGTCCAGGCCGTCGACATCAAGGACGGCTACACCCGCGGCCACAGCGAACGCGTCGGACAGGCCTCCGTGATGATCGCCCGCGAACTCGGCATGGACGACGACCGCGTCGAGACGCTCCGCTTCGCCGGCATCCTGCACGACGTCGGCAAGCTCGGCGTCCCCACCCGGCTGCTGCGCAAGGACGGCCCGCTGACCCCCGAGGAACGCCGGATCATCGAACTGCACCCCGAGTACGGCCACGAGATGGTCCGCGGCATCTCCTTCCTCGGCGAGGCCCGCGCCGCGATCCTGCACCACCACGAACGCCTCGACGGCAGCGGCTACCCCTACGGCCTCGTCGGCGACCGGATCCCCGAGTGCGCCCGGGTCGTCGCCGTCGCCGACGCCTTCGACGCGATGACCTCCACCCGCTCCTACTGCAGGGCCCGGCCGGTCGAGGTGGCCGTCGCCGAGCTGGAGCGGTGCGCCGGGACGCAGTTCGACCCCCGTATGGTCACCGCGCTCGCCCGGGCCCTCGACCGCCAGGGCTGGCATCCGGCCGTCACGGCCGACGAGACGGCGCGCGGGATCCCGGACCGGCAGCCGGCCGCCGGCCCCCGGACCGGGGCGCCGCGATGACCGCCCTCCGGTTCATCCACACCGCGGCCGGGCTCACCGCAGCCGCCTCCCTCGGCACCACCCTGTGGACCGGCATGGCCGACCGGGGGGTCGCGCTCGCCTTCGGGGTGCTCATAGCCGTCGGCGAGCTGACCCGGTGGAGCGGAGCCCCGGCGCGGCAGGCCGCACCGCTGGGCACCGCCGGATCCCTGTCGTACGCCCTGCTCGGACCCGACGCCGGACACCCGACGCTGCACGACGCGCCCCAGGTCGTCACCGTCGTCCTCGCCGCCTCCCTGCTCGGCGGCGTCCCGCACATCTGGTGCGGCCGTACCCCGACCCTCGATCATCTCGCCCGCCGCGTCCTGAGCGTCGGGTTCGCCGCCGTCTGCTTCCAACCCCTCTTCAACAAGGGCGTGTTCGCGTCCTGGAGCGGCCCCGCCTACGCCCTGCTGCTCGTCGCCCTCCTCGTCCTGACCGCCCTGTGCGACGCCGTCCTCGCCGCGGCCCTCGCCCACTCCCGCACCCGCTGGCCGTTCGGCCCGCTGCTGCGCGACGAACTGCGCGGGCTGCTCGGCATCGGATCCGCCGTCTGCGCGACCGGCGCGGTGATGGCGCTCGCGGTCGCCGTGGTCGGCCTGTGGGCGCTGCCCGTGTTCTGCCTGCCCCTGCTGCTCACCCAGCTGTCCGTGCGCCGGTACGCGGCCGTCCGCGCCACCAACCGGCAGACCATCGCCTCCCTCGCCCGCGCCACCGAGATCGCCGGATACACCCCCGCCGGACACGCCCGCCGCGTCGCCGCGCTCAGCCTCGCCGTCGGCCGGGACCTCGGCCTGAGCGAGGGCGAGCTGACCGTCCTGGAGTACGCGGCCCTCATGCACGACATCGGCCAGCTGAGCCTGGTCGACCCGGTCCCGGCCGGTGCCACCGCCGGCCTGCCCCCCGAGGAGCAGCGGCGCATCGCGCTGCTCGGCGGGGCCGTCGTACGGCAGACCGGGGTGGCCGCGGCCGTCGCCGTGGTGGTGGAGCGGCAGGCGGACCCCTCCTGTGAACAGCCGGTGGCCGCGCGGATCATCCGGGCCGTGAACGCCTACGAGGAGAAGGCCCGGGACGCCGGACCCGAGGGGCCCCTGCGGGCGCTGGAGGAGCTGCGCCTCGGCACCGCCGGTGACTACGCCGGTGAGGTCGTGGAGTCCCTCGCCCGGGTCCTCGCCCGGTCGCGGGCCTGGTGCGAGAGCGCGCCGGCGGAGGGCGACGGAGACGCACGGCACTGTCTGACCCCGCGCGCGGCTGGGTAACCCATGGGTAATGAGCGCCTTTCCCGCCGTACGTGGTTGGATGCGAGGGAGAGGGTGTCCGGGGGCACAAGCCAGCCCACTGTGCGGAACTGGAACTGGCAGGCGGGAATCGTGAGGATCTTCGGCAAGGGACGGCACCGGCCCTCCGCCTCCTGGCGGCAGGCCACCGACCGCGCGTTCACGCTGATCGGCGACGGCAGGTACGAGGACGCGGGCGAGCTGCTGACACGGGCCGCCGACCTGGAGCCCTGGCTGTCGGAGTCCTGGTTCAACCTCGCCCTGCTGCACAAGTTCCGGCACGACTGGGAGCAGGCCCGCGCGGCCGGGCTCCGGGCGGTCGCCCTGCTGGACCGGGAGACCGGGGCGCCCGACTGGTGGAACGTCGGTATCGCCGCCACCGCCCTGCAGGACTGGCCGCTGGCCCGCCGCGCCTGGCAGGCGTACGGGCTGAAGGTGCCCGGGGGTGCCGCCGCCTCCGCCGAGCCCCTCGGCATGGAGCTGGGCAGCGCGGCCGTACGGCTCTCCCCGGAGGGCGAGGCCGAGGTCGTGTGGGGCCGCAGGCTGGACCCGGCGCGGCTGGAGGTGCTGTCCATCCCGCTTCCCTCGTCCGGGCGGCGCTGGGGCGAGGTGGTGCTGCACGACGGTGTCCCGCACGGCGAGCGCACGACGTCCGCCGGACACTCCTACCCGGTCTTCGACGAGATCGAGCTGTGGGCGCCCTCGCCCGTGCCCACCTGGGTGGTCCTGCTGGAGGCGGCCACGGAGGCGGACCGGGACGCGCTGGAGCAGCTGGCCGCCGACGCCGGGTTCGCCGCGGAGGACTGGTCCTCGTCCGTGAGGCTGCTGTGCCGCATGTGTTCGGAGTCCCGGATGCCCTCGGACGAGGGTGAAGGTGTGCACCTCGACCCGCACGACCACAGCGAGCCCGGTCATCCCGGCCCGCTGGGGCACCGGACGGACGGGCAGCTGTGGGTGCCGGAGCGCGAGTGCGGGGTGGCCGCGCCGGCTTCGCTGGTCCGTGGGCTGCTGGACGGGTGGGTCGCGGACAGCCCGGACTCCCGGGACTGGCGGGATCTCGAAGAGGTTTGCTGAGCCGACGGTGACCGGCCGCCTTTAGGCTGTACCCGAGACTTTTCACAGGTTTGCAGGAAGGCGTACGTCGGTCATGGCGCAGCAGGACACCGATCAGCAGCACGCGGGCGTGCTCCCCGTGGACGACGAGGGCTACGTCGTCGACACGGAGGACTGCGAGGAGCGCGAGACGGCCTGGCGGGAGCGCGGCACCTCGCGGCCGATCACGGTCGTCGGCAACCCGGTGCTGCACAAGGAGTGCAAGGACGTCACCGAGTTCGGCGAGGAGCTGCAGCAGCTCGTCGCCGACATGTTCGCCAGCCAGCGCACCGCCGAGGGCGTGGGCCTGGCCGCCAACCAGATCGGTGTCGACCTGAAGGTCTTCGTCTACGACTGCATGGACGACGAGGGCGTCCGGCACGTCGGCGTGGTGTGCAACCCGAAGCTGGTCGACCTGCCGGCCGACCGGCGCCGGCTGGACGACAGCAACGAGGGCTGTCTGTCCGTGCCGACGGCGTACGCGCCGCTCGCCCGTCCCGACTACGCCGAGGTGACCGGCCAGGACGAGCAGGGCAACCCGATCAAGGTGCGCGGCACCGGCTACTTCGCACGCTGTTTGCAGCACGAGACCGACCACCTCTACGGCTACCTGTACATCGACCGGCTGTCCAAGCGGGACCGCAAGGACGCGTTGCGGCAGATGGCCGAGAATGAGCCACGTTATCCGGTGGTCGCCAACGGCTAGGCGGCACGCGGCGGTTGGGGCGCCCGGTCGGGATCACTCCCGGTCGGGCGCCCTTCCCATGCGTCGCCTCGCTCATCCGTGCGTCGTACAACTGACCTCTTCTGCCCTCGTTGTGATCCTTAATCGGTCACACAACGCGGGATTCTCGGCACCCTCGGGGTAGTGAGTGAAGCAAATCCGTTCCCATGACGGTCAGTTGTGGTGCTGAATGTAAGAGCGGGGATACGCAACGGCGCACGCCCGGCACAACCGGAGAGGGGCATGCGCTCCTGGCGGCTGAGAGGGGTTTGTTCGTGCAAGCTTTCCCACACAGCACCACAGCGACGCCGACGGCGATCGTCGTACCACCCTCACTGGCACTCCCGGTGATCGAGTCCGCCTTTCCCCGGCAACTGCATCCGTATTGGCCGCGGCTACAGCACAGCACACGGCTCTGGCTGCTGGAAAAACGGCTCATGCCGGCGGACAAGGTGCAGGAATATGCCGACGGACTGTGCTACACCGACCTGATGGCGGGCTACTACCTCGGCGCCCCCGACGAGGTCATGCAGGCCATCGCCGACTACAGCGCGTGGTTCTTCGTCTGGGACGACTGCCACGACCGCTGTGTGGTCCACGGCCGGGCGGACGACTGGCGGCGGCTGAGGTACCGCCTGCACGCGGCCCTCGACGCACCCCGGCACCATCTGCACCACCCCGACCCGCTGGTCGCCGGGTTCGCGGACTGCGCGCTGCGGCTGTACGGCTTCCTGTCGCGCACCTGGAACCAGCGGTTCGCCCGGCACTTCCACGCGGTCATCGAGGCCTACGACCGGGAGTTCCGCAACCGCACCGAGGGATACATACCCGGTGTCGAGGAATACCTCGCCCTGCGTCGGCACACCTTCGCGCACTGGATATGGACGGACCTGCTGGAGCCGAGCGCCGGATGTGAACTCCCGGACGCCGTACGAAAAAAGCCCGCCTATCGCCGGGCCGCACTGCTCAGTCAGGAATTCGCCGCCTGGTACAACGACCTGTGCTCGCTTCCGAAAGAAATTGCGGGCGACGAGGTCCACAATCTCGGAATCAGTCTCATCACCCATGAGAGGATGACTCTCGAAGACGCGGTGGACGAAGTCAGGCGGCGGGTCGAGAAATGCGTCAGCGAATTCCTCGAAGCCGAGCAGGACGCCCTGAGGTTCGCCGACGACCTCGCCGACGGAACGGTCCGCGGAAAGGAACTCAGCGCCGCGGTACGCGCCTGTGTCGGCAATATGCGCAACTGGTTCAGCTCCGCCTACTGGTTCCACCACGAGTCCGGCCGGTACATGGTCGACACCTGGGACGACCGGTCCACGCCCCCCTACGTCACGAACGAAGCGGCAGGTGAGAAATGACCGTCGAGTCTGTGCGGCCCGCCACCCCCGAGGAGACCGAACTGCGCGAACCGCCCCTGGCGGCGGGCGCGGTACCGGGCCTCGGGCACGGCCTGAAACTGGTCCGCGACCCGCTCGCCTTCATGGCGCGGCTCCGCGACCACGGCGACGTCGTACGCCTCAAGCTCGGCCCCAAGACGGTGTACGCCGTCACCACGCCGGAGCTGACCGGCGCGCTCGCGCTCAGCGCCGACTTCAAGATCGACGGGCCCCTGTGGGAGTCCCTCGAGGGCCTGCTCGGCAAGGAGGGCGTGGCCACCGCCAACGGCCCCCGGCACCGCCGTCAGCGCCGCACCATCCAGCCCGCGTTCCGGCTGGACGCGATACCGGCCTACGGGCCCGTCATGGAGGAGGAGGCGCATCGGCTCACCGAGCGCTGGCGGCCCGGCGAGACCCTCGACTGCACCTCCGAGTCCTTCCGGGTGGCCGTGCGCATCGCCGCCCGCTGCCTGCTGCGCGGTGAGTACATGGACGAGCGCGCCGAGCGGCTGAGTGTCGACCTCGCCAGCGTCTTCCGGGGCATGTACCGCCGGATGGTCATCCCGCTCGGACCGCTGTACCGGCTGCCGTTTCCGGCCAACCGCGAATTCAACCGGGCCCTGGCCGATTTGCATCTGCTGGTGGACGAGATCGTCGCCGAACGGAGGGCATCTGGTCAAAAGCCGGACGATTTGCTGACGGCATTGCTGGAGGCAAAGGACGACAATGGCGACCCCATCGGGGAACAGGAGATCCACGACCAGGTCGTCGCGATACTCACCCCCGGAAGCGAAACGGTGGCGTCCACGATCATGTGGCTGCTGCAGGTTCTCGCGGAACACCCGGAACACGCCGAGAAGGTACGGACCGAGGTCGAATCCGTGACCGGAGGCCGGCCGGTCGGATTCGAGCACGTTCGCGCGCTCACACACACCAACAATGTCGTCGTCGAGGCCATGCGGCTCAGGCCCGCCGTATGGATATTGACGCGGCGCGCGGTGACCGACACCTCACTCGGTGGCTATCGCATTCCGGCCGGGGCGGACATCATCTACAGCCCCTACGCGATCCAGCGCGACGCCCGCTCCTATGACCGCCACCTCGACTTCGACCCCGACCGGTGGCTGCCGGAGCGGGCCAAGGACGTGCCGAAGTACGCCATGAGCCCGTTCAGCGTGGGCAACCGCAAGTGCCCCAGCGACCACTTCTCCATGACCCAGCTGAGCCTGATCACCGCGGCGATCTCGGCGAAGTACCGCTTCGAGCAGGTCGCGGGGTCGAACGACACCACCCGGGTGGGCATCACCCTGCGTCCGCACAAGCTGCTGCTGAGGCCGATGCCTTGGTAGAACCTGGTACCGGCGCGCGCTCAGGCGGCTCCAGGGCCCCGGAACGCGCGCCGGTAGGTGTTCGGCGCGGTGCGCGAACGGCGCGGGAGGATCAGAAGTCCTCGTCCAGGTCGACGGTGCCCTCCACCGCCACCTGGTACGCCGACGGGCGGCGCTCGAAGAAGTTCGTGAGCTCCTGAACGCCCTGCAGCTCCATGAAGGAGAACGGGTTCTCCGAGCCGTACACCGGGGCGAAGCCGAGGCGGATGAGGCGCTGGTCGGCGACGCACTCCAGGTACTGCCGCATCGACTCGGTGTTCATGCCCGGCAGGCCGTCGCCGCACAGATCGCGCGCGAACTGCAGCTCGGCCTCGACGGCTTCCCTCAGCATGTCGGTGACCTGCTGCTGGAGCGCGTCGTCGAACAGGTCCGGCTCCTCCTTGCGGACGGTGTCGACCACGTCGAAGGCGAAGGACATGTGCATCGTCTCGTCGCGGAACACCCAGTTGGTGCCGGTGGCGAGACCGTGCAGCAGCCCCCGGCTGCGGAACCAGTAGACGTACGCGAAGGCGCCGTAGAAGAACAGGCCCTCGATGCACGCGGCGAAGCAGATCAGGTTGAGCAGGAAGCGACGGCGGTCGGCCTTCGTCTCCAGGCGGTCGAGCTTGTCGACCGAGTCCATCCACGTGAAGCAGAACCCGGCCTTCTCGCGGATGGAGGGGATGTTCTCGACGGCCGCGAAGGCCGCCGCCCGGTCGTCCGGGTCGGGGAGGTAGGTGTCCAGCAGGGTCAGATAGAACTGGACGTGCACGGCCTCCTCGAACAGCTGCCGGCTCAGGTACAGCCGCGCCTCGGGCGAGTTGATGTGCTTGTACAGCGTCAGGACCAGGTTGTTCGCGACGATCGAGTCACCCGTCGCGAAGAAGGCCACCAGCCGGCCGATCAGGTGCTGCTCGGCCGGGGTCAGCTTGGCGAGGTCGGCGACGTCCGAGTGGAGGTCGACCTCCTCCACGGTCCAGGTGTTCTTGATGGCGTCCCGGTAGCGCTCGTAGAAGTCCGGGTAGCGCATGGGGCGCAGCGTCAGTTCGAAGCCCGGGTCGAGAAGGTTCTGAGGACGGTTGGACATTACTGGCAGGCCTCGCAGGACTCGGGGTTTTCCAGGGAGCAGGCGACCGCGTCGGGATCGGCCACCTGCTGGACGGGGATGGTCTTCGGTGCCTGCGCCTGGGCGGCGCGGGCGATGCGCGTCGCGGGCCGCGAGCGCAGGTAGTACGTCGTCTTCAGGCCCGACTTCCAGGCGTACGCGTACATCGAGGAGAGCTTGCCGATGGTCGGCGTCTCCATGAAGAGGTTGAGCGACTGCGCCTGGTCGAGGAACGGGGTCCGCGCCGCCGCCATGTCGATCAGGCCGCGCTGCGGGATCTCCCACGCGGTGCGGTACAGGGCCCGTACGTCGGCCGGGATCCAGGCGAAGTCCTGCACGGAGCCGTTGGAGTCGCGCAACGCCTCACGGGTCCGCGCGTCCCAGACGCCGAGCTCCTTCAGATCCTTCACCAGGTACGAGTTGACCTGCAGGAACTCACCGGACAGCGTCTCGCGCTTGAACAGGTTCGACACCTGCGGCTCGATGCACTCGTACACGCCCGCGATGGAGGCGATGGTGGCGGTGGGCGCGATCGCGAGGAGGAGCGAGTTGCGCATGCCGACGGCCGCGATCCGCTCGCGCAGGGCCGCCCAGCGCTCGGGCCAGGTGAGCTCGACGTCGTAGTGGTCGGGGTGCAGGACCCCCTGGGCGGTACGGGTCTTCTCCCAGGCCGGCAGCGGGCCGCTGCGCTCGGCGAGGTCGGCGGAGGCCTCGTACGCGGCGAGCATGATCCGCTCGGCGATCCGCGTGGACAGGGCCC
Organism: Streptomyces sp. NPDC001135; assembly: GCF_053598395.1. Taxonomy (NCBI): domain Bacteria; kingdom Bacillati; phylum Actinomycetota; class Actinomycetes; order Kitasatosporales; family Streptomycetaceae; genus Streptomyces; species Streptomyces sp. NPDC001135. The sequence continues at coordinate 201,772 of NZ_JBSFKD010000006.1, forward strand.
TGGCCTCCGGCGAGTCGAAGGGCAGGCGCAGCTTGAAGAACACGTCCTGCAGACCCATGGCACCGAGGCCGACGGGCCGCCACCTGGCGTTCGACCGGCCCGCCTGCTCGGTCGGGTAGAAGTTGATGTCGACCACGCGGTCGAGGAAGGTGACGGCCGTGCGGACCGTCTCGTCGAGGCGCTCCCAGTCGATGTCCCCGTTGCTCACGAACGCACCGAGGTTGACCGAGCCGAGGTTGCAGACCGCCGTCTCGCCGTCGTCCGTGACCTCCAGGATCTCCGTGCAGAGGTTGGAGGAGTGGACGACGTGACCGGGCAGGGCCGTCTGGTTGGCGGTGCGGTTGGCCGCGTCCTTGAAGGTCATCCAGCCGTTGCCGGTCTGCGCGAGGGTACGCATCATCCGGCCGTACAGCTCACGGGCCGGGATCGTCTTCTTCGCCAGACCCGCGTCCTCGGCCTTGCGGTAGGCGGCGTCGAACTCCTCGCCCCACAGGTCCACCAGCTCCGGCACGTCCGCCGGGGAGAACAGCGACCACTGCGCGTCGGCGTTGACCCGGCGCATGAACTCGTCCGGGATCCAGTGCGCGAGGTTCAGGTTGTGCGTACGGCGGGCGTCCTCACCGGTGTTGTCCCGCAGCTCCAGGAACTCCTCGAGGTCGGAGTGCCAGGTCTCCAGGTACACCGCCGCCGCGCCCTTGCGCCGGCCGCCCTGGTTCACGGCCGCCACCGAGGCGTCCAGGGTCTTCAGGAACGGCACGATGCCGTTGGAGTGCCCGTTGGTGCCGCGGATCAGCGAACCGCGGCTGCGGATCCGGGAGTACGACAGGCCGATGCCGCCGGCGTGCTTGGAGAGCCGGGCCACCTGGTGGTAGCGGTCGTAGATGGAGTCCAGCTCGTCCAGCGGGGAGTCGAGGAGGTAGCAGGACGACATCTGGGGGTGCCGGGTGCCGGAGTTGAAGAGGGTGGGGGAGGAGGGCAGGTAGTCGAGGCGGCTCATGAGCCCGTAGAGCTTGGCGACTTCGTCCACGGAGCGGACGCTGTCGTCCTCGGCGAGGCCTGCGGCGACCCGCAGCATGAAGTGCTGGGGGGTCTCGATGACCTTGCGGGTGATCGGGTGCCGCAGCAGGTAGCGGCTGTGCAGGGTGCGCAGCCCGAAGTAGCCGAAGCGGTCGTCGGCGCCGGTGTCGACCAGCGCGTCCAGCCGCTCGGCGTGCAGCCGCGCGAACTCGGCGGTCCGGTCGGCGATGAGCCCCTCGCGGTGCCCCACGGCCACGGACCCGGTGAAGGACGTCACGCCCTGCGAGGCGGCCTCGGCGCGGATGGTGAGGGTCAGCAGCCGGGCGGCCAGCCGGGAGTAGGCGGGATCCTCGGAGATGAGCCCGGCGGCGGCCTCCGTGGCCAGCTCGCGCAACTCCGCCTCGTCAGCGTGCGCCGACCGGCCGCGCAGCGCGGCGGCGGCGACCCGGCCGGGGTCGGTGTCGGGGAGGTCGGCGGTCAGCTCGGTCAGGGTCCGCAGCAGCGCGGTACCGGGACCGTCGGTCTCCAGGCCGCTGGCTGAAGCCGGATCTGCTGGCGCGATGGTCACGTGGGGCTCTCCCTCGCTCGGCACGGGGGCCTTGCGGAGGGCAGGGGGCAGCCACGAGCGCACACGGCGTCGCGTCCACCGGCCCACTCCGCGAGGCCCGGACGTCTCAGGGCACACCGGCCGGACGGCCGGGTGCGCTGTCGGCAGGTCCTCGGACTGACTCCTGGGCACGGCGTTCCGGGGAACGGACATGCACAAGTACACCGTTGCGGGACAGTTCCGGATTCGCACCGGATTCCCCTGCGGCGACAGCGAGGATGAGCATACATCTAGTGCCGGGCTGTCGTGGCAGCCCCAGATGTTGTGTCTGTTGTGTGGTGTGGTGGCTTCGGAGCGTCAACTCCCGGTGACGGTGCGGGGGTCGGGTCGCGGGCCGCCCGCCCGCCCGTCGGGGACGCCTTCCGGGACGAGAAGGCCGGGCGCACGGGCGGCCCGCAAGCCGCCCGCGCGCCCGGCCGGGTCTCGTCAGTGCGCGGAGCCCGCCGTCGCCGGCGGCAGTTCCACCTGCACGCCGGGGTCCCCCGCGTCCGCCGTGTAGTCGTCCGGGCTGGTCTCGTCGACGCCCTCCGGGGCCTTGACGGCCTTGAGGACGAAGGTGAGGACCACGGTCACGGCGACGTTGAGCACGAACGCGGTCAGGCCGATGTAGCCGATCTCCCCGATGCCGGGGATCTCCTTGGCCGAGCCGCCGAAGTGCTTCTGGGTCGGCGAGGCGACCCCGTACGCCGCGACCGTGCCGTACACCATGCCGACCGCCCAGCCGGCGAGCAGCGCCCACCGGTGGAACCAGCGGGTGAACAGGCCGCCGACCAGGGCCGGGAAGGTCTGCAGGATCCAGATGCCGCCCAGCAGCTGGAAGTTGATCGCGACCGTCTTGTCCATGGTGAGGACGAAGACCAGGGCGCCGACCTTCACCAGCAGCGAGACGATCTTGGATATCTGGGCCTCCTGCCTGGGCGTGGCGTCCGGCTTGATGAAGTCCCGGTAGATGTTGCGGGTGAAGAGGTTCGCCGCCGCGATCGACATGATGGCCGCCGGTACGAGTGCGCCGATGCCGATCGCAGCGAAGGCCACGCCCGCGAACCAGTCCGGGAACATGTCCTCGAACAGCTGGGGGATGGCCTGCTGGCCGTTGGTGACCTTGACGCCGGCCGCGATCGCCATGAAGCCGAGCAGGGCCAGCAGACCGAGCATCAGGGAGTACAGCGGCAGGATCGTGGTGTTGCGGCGGATCACCTCACGGCTCTTGGAGGACAGGGTCGCGGTGATCGAGTGCGGGTACATGAACAGCGCGAGCGCCGAACCCAGCGCCAGGGTGGCGTAGGTCCACTGACCCGCCTCCGGCGGCGCGAGCGCGCCGCGCGGCTTGCCGGTGGCCGGGTTGACCTGGCTGAACGCGTGGCCCGCCTTGGCGAAGACGTCGTCGAAGCCGCCCAGCTTGATCGGGATGTAGATGATCGCCACCGCGATGACGATGTAGATCAGCGCGTCCTTGACGAAGGCGATCAGGGCGGGGGCACGCAGACCGGACGAGTAGGTGTACGCCGCGAGCACACCGAAGGCGATCAGCAGCGGCAGGTCCCGTACGAACCAGTTGCTGCCGCTGTCCCCGCCGACGCCCATCACGTCCAGCACCGCCTGGATGCCGACGAGCTGGAGCGCGATGTACGGCATCGTCGCCAGGATGCCGGTCAGCGCCACCGCCAGCGACAGGCCCTTCGAGCCGAAGCGCCCGCGCACGAAGTCGGAGGTCGTGACATAGCCGTGGCGGTGGCTGACCGACCACAGGCGCGGCAGGAAGGTGAAGATCAGCGGGTAGACCAGGATCGTGTACGGCACCGCGAAGAAGCCGGACGCGCCCGCCGCGTAGATCGCCGCCGGTACGGCGACGAAGGTGTACGCCGTGTACAGGTCGCCGCCGAGCAGGAACCAGGTGATCCAGGTGCCGAACGACCGTCCGCCCAGGCCCCATTCGTCCAGGGAGTGTTCGTTCTCGGCCCTGCGCCAGCGTGCGGCGAGGAAGCCCATGACCGTGACGGCCAGGAAGAAGAAGACGAAGACGCCGAGCGCGACGCCGTTGACGCCGTCCTTCACTTCGCCTCACCGCCCTCGTGGGCGCGGGCGCGCTGGTCCCGCTGCCACAGCTTGTACGCGGTCATGGTGAGTGCGGCGGAGACCGGTACCCAGAGCATCTGGTACCAGTAGAAGAAGGGGATCCCCATGAGGGCCGGATCCGTCTTGGCGTAGGAGCCGACCCAGAGCATCGCCACGAAGGGCGCGACGAGACACAGGGCGATGATCACCCGGACCGGGGTGACGACCGGTGGTCTCACTTCAGGTGTATCGGACATGCCACGGCTCTCCGTCCCCTCGCTGATCACCTGTGTAATGCGCAGGCAATCTAGGTGACGGTGTCGAGACAGCGGAAGACCTCGTCCGTATGTCGGTATATCGATTCAGCGAAGGTCCCCGCCTCCAACCCGCCTACTCCGCCGGGCGCTTGAGCCTCGCCACGAACTTGTAGCGGTCCCCCCGGTACACCGACCGCACCCACTCCACCGGCCTGCCCTCGTGGTCCAGGGAGTGGCGGGAGAGCATCAGCATCGGCAGGCCCACGTCGGTCCCGAGCAGGCCCGCCTCGCGCGGGGTGGCGAGCGACGTCTCGATGGTCTCCTCGGCCTCGGCGAGGTGGACGTCGTAGACCTCGGCGAGGGCGGTGTACAGGGACGTGTACTTCACCAGGGAGCGGCGCAGCGCCGGGAAGCGCTTGGCGCTCAGGTGCGTGGTCTCGATGGCCATCGGCTCGCCGTTGGCCATGCGCAGCCGCTCGATGCGCAGCACCCGTCCGCCGGCGGTGATGTCCAGGAGCCCGGCGAGCCGGTCGTCGGCGGTGATGTAGCCGATGTCCAGCAGCTGCGAGGTGGGTTCCAGCCCCTGGGCGCGCATGTCCTCGGTGTAGGAGGTGAGCTGCAGGGCCTGGGACACCTTGGGCTTGGCGACGAAGGTTCCCTTGCCCTGGATGCGCTCCAGCCGGCCCTCCACGACCAGCTCCTGCAGGGCCTGGCGGACGGTGGTGCGGGAGGTGTCGAACTCGGCCGCGAGGGTGCGCTCGGGCGGCACCGGCGTGCCCGGCGCCTGCGTCTCCGTCATGTCGAGCAGGTGCTTCTTCAGGCGGTAGTACTTGGGCACGCGCGCCGTACGGACGGTCGTGCCGGCCTCGTTCTCCGCACTGCTGACGTCGGTGCTCATGCTCTGCCTTCCCGGCTCCGGATGCCGAAAGCGACCGACTGGCATCGGCCACGCCCGACCGACTCACATCGGCCACGGCTCACATCGTGGCACGGCTTCGCGTGTTCGGGAGTCCATCCGCACGCTCCGTGATCACCTCTATATACCGCTGCCCCAGGGCTGGTCTAGTCCATGCCTCAGATCCCCTGCCAGTCCGGCTTGTGCGCGTAGGTGTGCCGAAAGTAGTCGGCCAGCTTGAGCTTGGACGCGGCGGCCTCGTCGACGACCACCGTGGCGTGCGGGTGGAGCTGGAGCGCGGAGGCCGGGCAGACGGCCGCGACCGGTCCCTCGACGGTCGCGGCGACCGCGTCCGCCTTGCCCTCGCCGGCCGCCAGCAGCACCAGGTGCCGGGCCTCCAGGATGGTGCCGATGCCCTGGGTGACGACGTGGTGCGGGACCTGCTCGATGTCGCCGTCGAAGAAGCGGGCGTTGTCGACCCGGGTCTGCTCGGTCAGCGTCTTGATCCGGGTGCGCGAGGCGAGCGAGGAGCACGGCTCGTTGAACCCGATGTGTCCGTCGGTGCCGATCCCGAGCAGCTGCAGGTCCACTCCGCCGGCCTCGGCGAGCGCGCGGTCGTACGCCTCGCACGCCGCCTGGATGTCCCGGGCGGTGCCGTCGGGTCCGAGGAACGCGTCCATGCCGATGCCGAGCGGCTCCAGCACCTCCCGGCGCAGCACCGAGCGGTAGGACTCGGGGTGGTCCGCGGGCAGTCCCACGTACTCGTCGAGCTGGGCTATGCGCGCCCGGGAGGTGTCGGCGGTGCCGGAGCGGACCTTCGCGGTCAGCGCCTGGTAGACGGGCAGCGGGGTGGAGCCGGTGGCCACGCCGAGCAGGGCGTCGGGCTTGCGTCGCAGCAGCTGGGCCATGGCCTCGGCGATCAGCTCGCCGCCGGCCGCGGCGTCCGGAACGATGACAACTTCCACGCTGGGCCTGCCGTTCTGAAGTGGGCTCTGGGCGTCTCTATGTGGTTTAGACCAATCTAACAGAAGCGGCCTCTGCCGGCCCAGGAGGCGGGCAAGAGGGGGTCGATTCTCTAGGGTCCGCTATAAAATGCCCTCCATGGTGCAGGGGCAGGACGCGAAAGCGCAGGTCGGCACGGCCAGGACACGCGGTCGGCCGCGTTCCTTCGACCGGGCCGCCGCGCTGGAGAAGGCGCTCATGGCCTTCTGGGAGCACGGCTACGAGGCCACCTCGGTCTCCGATCTGACCCGGATCATGGGCATCGGGGCGCCGAGCCTGTACGCGGCCTTCGGTGACAAGCGGACCCTGTTCGAAGAGGTCGTCCAGGTCTACACCGGCACCCACGGCGCCTTCGTGGACCGCGCCCTCGCCGAGGAGCCCACCGCCCGCGCGGCCGTCGGGCGCGCGCTGCGCGAGGCCGCCGCCGAGTACACCGACCCCGCGCACCCCTACGGCTGCCTGGTCGTGCACGCCGCCACCAACTGCACCAGCCCCGAGGTCGAGGACCTGCTGCGCGAGCGGCGCAACGGGAACATCGCCGCCCTCGAATCCCGGATCCGGGACGACCTCGCGGCCGGGCGCCTCCCGGCCGGCACCGATGCCGCGGCCCTCGCCCGGCACACCGGCGCCGTCATCCAGGGCATGTCCCAGCAGGCCCGCGACGGAGCGAGCCGGAAGGAACTGGAGGCACTCGCGGAAATTGCCATGGCCATCTGGCCCCGCGACTGACCGAGGCGGGCTAGGCTGCGTGGCATCGGGTGCCATCAGTCGTGCATGCCGACAAGACCATGGACACGCCGTTGTGGTCTAGTCCAGAATCGACAAGAACGCATCAACGTGCACAAGCCTCCGTCTTCCCCGCACAGGAAGGCGGATCGAGGAACCGGCGCTCTCTGCCCTGACTGCCCCGGCTCCTCGACCTTCGGCCGAACGGGACCGCACACCCCGCGGCCGATGATGCTCCGGGCTGCGGTGCCGGGAGGGTTGAGGGTCCCTTCCAGGCGCCGCGGCCCGCGGGTGTTTTCCGGCCACCCGCGGCCCGCGGGTACGCTCGCAGACGTGCCCTCCATGAACGAACTGGTCCGCCAGCACACCGCCCTCGACGACTCCGACCTCGAGTGGCTCCATCTGCTGGTCTCGGAGTGGCAGCTGCTCTCCGACCTCTCCTTCGCCGACCTGGTCCTGTGGGTCCCCACCCGTGACGGCACGCGGTACGTCTCGGTCGCCCAGATGCGCCCCAACACCGGCCCCACCTCCTACCAGGACGACATGGTCGGCCACCTCGTCCCACGCGGGCGCCGGCCCCTCCTGGACGCGGCGCTGGACGAGGGCCGGATCGTGCGCGAGGGCGACCCGGAGTGGCGCGAAGAGGTCCCCGTACGGGTCGAGTCCATCCCCGTACGGCGTGAGGGTCGCGTCCTCGGCGTGATCGCCCGCAACACCAATCTGCTGACCGTGCGCACCCCGAGCCGGCTGGAGCTGACCTACCTGCAGAGCGCCTCCGACCTCGCGCAGATGATCGCTGCAGGATCGTTCCCCTTCCCCGACCAGCAGGTCGACATGGACGCCTCGCCGCGCGTCGGCGACGGCCTGATCCGGCTGGACGCCGACGGCTTCGTCCAGTACGCCTCCCCGAACGCCCTGTCCGCCTACCACCGCCTCGGCCTCGCCGCCGACCTGGTCGGCCAGCACCTCGGGCAGACCACCGCCGAACTCGCGCCGACCCGGGGACCGGTGGACGAGGCGCTCGCCAAAGTGGCCAGCGGCTGGGCGCCGCGCGAGTTCGAGATCGAGGCCAACGACGGGGTCATCCAGTTCCGGACGATCCCGCTCAAGCCGAAGGGCACCCGGATCGGTTCCCTGGTGCTGTGCCGGGACGTCACCGAACTGCGGCGCCGCGAACGGGAGTTGATCACCAAGGACGCGACGATCCGGGAGATCCACCACCGGGTGAAGAACAACCTCCAGACGGTCGCCGCGCTGCTGCGCCTGCAGGCCCGGCGCATCGACTCCGAGCGAGGCCGGGAGGCCCTGGAGGAGGCCGTCCGCCGGGTCGGCTCCATCGCGATCGTGCATGAGACGCTGTCTCAGAACCTGGATGAGCGCGTGGAGTTCGACGACATCGCCGACCGGGTGCTGGCGATGGTCGCGGAGATCTCGCCGGGCAAGGTGACCGGCCGGCGCAGCGGGCGCTTCGGCATACTCGACGCCGAGGTGGCCACCCCGCTGTCGATGGTCCTCACCGAGATCCTGCAGAACGCCCTGGAGCACGGCTTCCGCGAGGGCGACACCGGCACGGTCGAGGTCTCGGCGGTGCGGGGCGGTACGACGAAGGAGGCCCGCCTCCTCGTCACCGTCCAGGACGACGGTGTCGGCCTGCCCGAGGACTTCGACCCGCACCGCTCCGGAAACCTGGGGCTGCAGATCGTACGAACGCTGGTGGAGGGCGAGTTGGGCGGTTCGTTCGACATGGTTCCCGCGCCGGGGCGGGGGACCCGGGTGGTCCTGGACATTCCGGTGCGGGCGCAGAAGTAGCGCGTCGGGGCGAAGTGGTACGTCAACGCAAGTCCCTTTGTCCCCAAGGGGCTTGAGCGCAGCAAAAAGCCCCGGACCGTCATCGGTCCGAGGCTCGTGCTCGTTGCTGCTTATATCGCTAAGCGCATCGGGGGATACTGCGCGCTGCGGCTCGGGGGCGGGAGATGCGTGCGTGCTGCACGCGCCGCCAAGCTCAGGCTGTCAGCAGGGGTGGGTATGTCAGGCGGAGGCCTGACGGGCCCGGTTGCGGGCGGCGCGGCGCTTCATGGCGCGGCGCTCGTCCTCGCTGAGACCACCCCAGACGCCGGAGTCCTGACCGGACTCGAGCGCCCACTGCAGACACTGCTCGATCACCGGGCAGCGACGGCAGACGGCCTTGGCTTCCTCGATCTGCAGCAGCGCAGGACCGGTGTTGCCGATGGGGAAGAAGAGCTCGGGGTCTTCCTCGCGGCAAACGGCGTTGTGACGCCAGTCCATGGCTGCTACCTCTCCTAGGTTCTCTGTACGTATTACGTACAGGTTGCTTGTGAATGTGAACGCTTTCACGAATCCCTCAACAAGTGAAGGGCCGACCGCCGAGTCTTCCCCGGCGTGGTCCTTGGTGTGAAGAGGGGTTCCGGTGATCAGTGGAGGCCGGTGTTGCGGGCCGTCCCGATCGCCACGTAGAGACTCGCAAACCTCAGCGGCGGATACAACCCCTTCCGGAAAGTTTTTTTTGATTCCTCGGTGTCGACTAGGTCACAGCCGTACTTCCATGGGGTGGATCCTGGCCTAAACGTTCGAGTGAAAGGACTTTTGCGTCTTCCGCTCACACAATCACACGCAGTGCACGGCGTACGCCTGTGAACGTCACGCTCGTACGGAGCCCCAGGTGGTCACCGTCCATCTGCAGGGGGAGAGGCACCTTCGAATGCAAGGTGAACCGGTCCAGGTCGTGCAGGGAGACCACATGCCTGCCATGGGGGCCGCGCTCGGGGGACGAAGTGAGCAACTGGGTGCCATACCGGGCAACCGAGGCCGTCGACAGGCGGCTGAGACCGAGCACGTCGACGCCGGTATCGAACGAGGCCTTAGGCGACGTGTACATGGGGCGATTGCCGAGATACGTCCACGGGGACGTGTTCGAGACTATGGCGACCACAAGATCGGCGATCGGGTCCTCGCCGGGCCGCTCCAGCGTGATCGAACCGTGCCGGCGGTTCTGCTCGCCGAGGAACTGCCGGACGACCTGACGGACGTAGAGCGCGTGTGTCGATTTCTTCCCGCGCTCGCGCTGCTGCTCGACCCGGCCGACCACGCCCGCGTCGAAACCGAGGCCGGCGTTGAAGGTGAACCAGCGGTCCGGGACCGCCTCGTCCTCGGTGCCGGGGGTGCCCGAGGCCAGCCCGAGCCCGACGACCCGCTCACCGCCCTCGCGCAGGGCGTCCAGCAGGGCCCCGGTGGCCTCGACGGGGTCGTTGGGCAGGCCCAGGGCGCGGGCGAAGACGTTGGTGGAGCCGCCGGGGACGACGGCGAGACCGGGCAGGCGCTCGGGGTCGGGGCCGGCGTGCAGGAGGCCGTTGACGACCTCGTTGACCGTGCCGTCGCCGCCGAGGGCCACCACGAGGTCGATGTCGTCACTGTCCGCCGCCTGCCGGCCGAGGTCGCGCGCGTGGCCGCGGTACTCGGTGGTGACCGCCTCCAGCTTCATCTCGCTCGCCAGCGCGTGGATCAGCACGTCGCGCCTGCGTGCGCTTGTGGTGGTTGCCGCCGGATTGACCACGAGAAGTGCACGCATGGAGGGCAGCGTACCTACTGGGGGGTACCGGGCCCACACCGAGGTAGGGATCCGGTAAGAGGTGGGGGCGCGAGCCTGGGCACGTGACCCGCCGCTGGGCCGTGGCCGACTTTCGGGCGCGGTCCGCGGCGGCTGGTCGCGCCCACGGGGCGGAGCCGCGTATCGGTCCGGCCTCGCGCCCCTTTCGGGGTGCTTGCACCGCCCCCCGCTACCCTGCTGGGGTGAGCAGTGAGCAGAACCCCGCCCAGGAGACCGCCGAAGCCGGCGCAGGGGCACGCCCCCGTCGGCTGATCTACGCCGCCGTGCTGGCCGGGCTGGAGGGCGTCGCCCTCGGGGCCGGCGGGCTGTGGGTGCTCGTGCTCGGGATCACCGGCTCCCCGGACGACCGGCAGCAGGCCGTGACCCTGGGCATCACACTGGCGGTGCTCGCGCTGCTGCCGCTGCTCGCCGCGCGCGGACTGCTGCTGCGGCGCAGCTGGAGCCGCGGCCCCGCGGTGATCACCCAGCTCCTGGCGCTGCCGGTCGCGTACAACCTGATCCATGCCGACAGCGTGGCCGTCCCGGCCGGTATCGCCCTCACGGCCGTCGCCGTGGCGGCGCTGGTGCTGCTCGTCAACGGCGAGACGACCCGGGCCCTCGGCATCAAGGGACCGGGCCGCGCCGAGTAGCCCGCTCCTCGCGGATCACTCTGCGACCTTCGCGGATCACTCTTCGACGAGCAGCTTCTCCCGCAGCTGGGCCAGGGTGCGGGCCAGCAGCCGGGAGACGTGCATCTGGGAGATGCCGACCTCCTGCGCGATCTGCGACTGGGTCATGTTCCCGAAGAAGCGCAGCAGCAGGATCCGCTTCTCCCGGGGCGGGAGATCCTCCAGCAGCGGCTTCAGCGACTCCCGGTACTCCACGCCCTCCAGCGCCTCGTCCTCCGCGCCGAGGGTGTCGGCGACCGCGGGGGACTCGTCGTCGGTGTCGGGGACGTCCAGGGACAGCGTGGAGTACGCGTTGGCGGACTCCAGCCCCTCCAGGACCTCCTCCTCGGAGATCGCGAGCTTCTCGGCCAGTTCGTGCACCGTGGGGGAGCGGCCGTGCAGCTGGGACAGCTCGGCCGTCGCCGTGGTCAGCGCGAGCCGCAGCTCCTGCAGCCGGCGCGGCACGCGGACCGCCCAGCCCTTGTCGCGGAAGTGCCGCTTGATCTCGCCGACGACGGTCGGGGTGGCGTACGTGGAGAACTCCACGCCGCGCTCCGGGTCGAACCGGTCGACGGACTTGATCAGGCCGATGGTGGCGACCTGGGTGAGGTCGTCCAGCGGCTCACCGCGGTTGCGGAAGCGGCGCGCGAGGTGCTCCACGAGCGGCAGGTGCATACGGACCAGCTGATTGCGCAGCTCGGCGTACTCCGCGCTGCCCGCGTTCAGTGTGCGCAGCTCCACGAACATCGCCCGCGCCCCGCTGCGGTCCTGGGGGCCGTGCTGTGCTGCCTGCACGGCCTCCGCGCCCAGCGCGTCGTCCCCGGCGTACCGCTCGTGCTCGCTCATCGTCCCGCCCGTAGCCCTTCCCCGAGCCCTGGCCGCCGCACGGGGTTCCACCGCGGGCGCGCCCTCAACGGAACCGTCACCGCCGGCCCGCGCGGAGTCGTCCTCCGGGTGCGGTCTGGCCTGCTCGGGGATGCCGTCGATGCCGTCCGCCATGCGCCGGGAACCGTCCCGGGGGCCCTCCCCGGACGTCTCGGCCGTCCTCGACCGGGGGGCACCCCCGTCCCCGGTCGGCAGCTCCCGTGTGCCGCGCTCTTCGTCCCGCACCGGACCGTCCCCGTTCCTCACGCCGGCCCGGGACCCGCGCCGCGCTGTTTGTAGAGGCTGATCGACACGGTCTTGTCCTCGTCGACGGCGGACGAGACCTTGCCCGCGAGGGCCGACAGCACGGTCCAGGCGAAGGTGTCACGCGAGGGGGCGTGACCGTCCGTGGTCGGCGCCGCGACCGTGACCTCCAGCGAGTCGTCGACGAGCCGGAAGACACAGCTGAGTACGGAGCCGGGCACGGCCTGTTGGAGCAGGATCGCGCAGGCCTCGTCCACGGCGATGCGCAGATCCTCGATCTCGTCCAGGGTGAAGTCCAAGCGGGCCGCGAGACCGGCCGTGGCCGTCCGCAGCACCGACAGGTAGGCACCCGCAGCCGGCAGCCGGACTTCCACGAAGTCCTGATTCGCCGTGGGCTCGCCTGCGATCTGGGACACCCTCACCTCCATGGTGGTACAAGCTTTACGGGGCCGAGGGTCGCCCCCCGGGGTAACGCGTACGTGGTTCCGCGGTGACGCTATCGCGCTCCGAACGTTCCTGTCCCGGGACCCCAACCCCCCTGGCGTCACTCACAGTAAAGCTGTGCATACGCTCCGTGTCTAGAGGGTTTGCGGGCCCAAATGGGAAGAGGGCGCGCCGGGTTGACGTACCCAGACGTCACACGCTCGAACCGTCGTGCGGTCGCCGCCGCATGCAGTGTCACACGAGAACGCGGTCAGGCGGGAATGTGATCACGAGACGGCGTGCTCAGACCAGTACATGGTCCACGAAGCACCACCGCCATTCCTCGCCCGGCTCGAAGGACCGCATGACCGGGTGACCGGACGTCTCGTGGTGCTGCGTGGCGTGCCTGCCCGGCGAGGAGTCGCAACAGCCGACGTGTCCGCAGCTGAGACACAGCCGCAGCTGGACGGGGTGCGTGCCGTCCCGCAGGCACTCAGGGCAGGTGGCGTCGAGCGGATCCGGCTCCGGGTGCGGCAGCGCGTCGGCGTGCGTGCACTGTTTCATGATTGCCAGATTACGACGGGTGTGCGGGTGGCCGCGCGGAAAACGAGGGTGGGCGAGGATCATGGACGTGATGCCGCTGCTGTTGCTGGTCGCGGGCAGTGCGGCGGTCGCGGGGGCCGCCCGGCGCACCCCCCTGCCGGCCCCGCTGCTGCTGGTCGCCGTCGGCCTGGTGGTGTCGTACGCCCCCGGGGTCCCGCACTACACGCTGGACCCGGAGATCGTCCTGCCCCTGGTGCTGCCCCCGCTGCTGTACAAGGAGGGCACCGAGAGCTCGTACCTCGATCTGCGCGCCCAGATGCGGCCCGTGGGGCTGCTGTCGATCGGGTACGTGCTCTTCGCGACCTTCGCCGTCGGCTGGGTCGCCTACCTCGTCGTTCCGGGGCTGCCGCTGCCCGCCGCGCTGGTGCTGGGCGCGGTGGTCGCGCCGACGGACGCGGTCGCCGCCGCGGCGATCGCACGCCGGGTCGGGCTGCCGTCCCGGATCACCACCATCCTGCAGGGCGAGTCCCTGCTCAACGACGCCACCGCGATCACCGCGTACAAGGTGGCCCTCGCCGCGGCCGTCGGCGAGGGTGCCACCTGGGCGGGCGGCATCGGCGAGTTCCTGCGGGCCGCCGTCGGCGGTGTCGTCGTCGGACTGGTGCTGATGGTGCCGATCCACTGGCTGCGCACCCGCCTGAAGGAGGCGCTGCTGCAGAACACCCTCTCCCTGCTGATCCCGTTCGTCGCCTACGGCGTGGCCGAGCAGTTCCACGGCTCCGGAGTCCTCGCGGTCGTGGTGGTCGCGGTCTATCTCGGGCACCGCGCGTGGGAGGTCGACTTCGCCACCCGGCTCCAGGAGGACGCGGTGTGGCGGATGGTCGCCTTCGTGCTGGAATCGGCGGTGTTCGCGCTGATCGGCCTGCAACTGCCGACCGTCCTGAAGGGGCTGGGCGCGTACCAGGGCGCCGACGCGGCCTGGTACGCGGGCGTGGTCTTCCTCGTGGTCGTCGCCGCCCGCTTCGTCTGGGTGTTTCCGGCGACCTTCCTGCCCCGCCGGCTCTTCCGCCGCATCAGGGAGCGCGAGGACAACCCCACCTGGCGGGGGCCGGTCGTGACCGGGTGGGCCGCCATGCGCGGTGTGGTGTCCCTGGCCATCGCGTTCTCGATCCCGCTCACGGTGCACGGCGGCGCCCCCTTCCCGCAGCGGAACCTGATCCTCTTCCTGACCTTCACCACCGTCATCGGCACCCTCGTGGTCCAGGGTCTGACCCTCGCGCCGCTGATCCGCCTGATGCGGTTCCCCGGCCGCGACCGGCAGGCCGAGACGCTCGCCGAGGCCAACGCCCAGGCGCAGGCCTCCCGGGCCGCCGAGAGCCGCCTGGACGACCTTCTCTCCGACGAGCGCAACGCCCTGCCCCCGCCGCTCGCCGACCGTCTGCGCACCGTCCTGGAGCGCCGCCGCAACGCGGTCTGGGAGCGCCTCGGCCAGACCAACCCGGTCACCGGCGAGACCGTGGACGACACCTACCGCCGGCTGTCCCGCGAGATGATCAGCGCCGAACGGGAGGTCTTCGTCAAGCTGCGGGACCACCGCTACATCGACGACGAGATGCTGCGCGCGCTGCTCAGACGCCTGGACCTGGAGGAGGCGGCGGCCTACCGGGAGGCGGCCTAGGCTGATCCGGACGAAACCCCCTGGCCCTCCGGGAACGGCCGCCCGGTGACGACGGCCGCGATCGTCGTCCCGCGCGCGAAGGCACCCTCCCGGGCCAGGGTGACAAGTCCGTAGAGCGACTTGGCGACATAGAGAGGTTCGACGGGCAGTCCGTGACGGCGCTCGAAGTCCTCCGCGAAGGCCTGCAGTTCGGGTGTCGTGCGGGCGTAACCGCCGAAGTGGAAACGCTCGTCGAGGGTCCAGGAGCCAGTACGGGACCCGAAGGCACGTTCCTGCAGGCTCTGTACGTCGCCTTCCAGGAAACCGCCCTTGAGGACCGGTATGCCGAGCGTGCGCTGCCCGGCCGTCAGCCCGGCGGCGAGGCCCGCGAGGGTGCCGCCGGTGCCGCAGGCGACCGCGACGACGTCGGCGTACCCGCGCAGTTCCTCGCCGAGGGCCCGGCAGCCGTGCACGGCCGCGCTGTTGCTGCCGCCCTCGGGCACGACGTACGCCTCCTCGGCGCCGGCCGCGCGCAGGATCGCGGCCAGGGTCTCCGGCTCGGTCTTGCGCCGGTACGTCGACCTGTCGACGAAGTGAAGTCGCATGCCGTCCGCCGCGCACCGGGCCAGCGAGGGGTTGAGCGGGCGGCCGGCCAGCTCCTCGCCGCGGACCACGCCGGTGGTCGGCAGGCCGAGGAGGCGGCCCGCGGCGGCGGTGGCGCGCAGGTGGTTGGAGTAGGCACCGCCGAAGGTGACCAGGGGGCGGCCCTCGGCCGCCTCGATGTTCGGCACGAGCTTGCGCCACTTGTTGCCGATGAGGTCGGGGTGGATCAGGTCGTCGCGTTTCAGGAGCAGCCGCAGACCGTGCCGCTCGAACCTGTCGTCCCGTACTTCTTCAAGGGGGGAGGGGAGGCGGGGAGCGAGCGGGCCGTTGCTGGTCACGGCTTCATTGTCGCCGGTGCGGGGGCCGGGCGGGTGCGGGGGCCGCCCGCCGGCACCGGCCCGGTACCGACGAATGCGACGGCACCGCAGCTCCCCGAGGGCGCGGGGCCGGGCCGTGCGCGGCTCCGCCGCGTGGGCGCGAACGGTGACGACGCAGCCGCACCCGGCAATGGCCCGCGAGCCCGATGGCGCCCCTCCGGACGGTGCCACCTCCACGGCGCCCCCGGACGGTGCCACCTAGAGGGCGCCACCCCGACGGTGCTCTCCCGTCAGCCGCTCAGCCACCCGCTCCCGCAGCCACTCCATCCCGAACCCCCTCGGATCCACCTTCCCCGGCTGCCACTCCAAGTGGCCGATCACCGAACTCTCGGTCCACCCGTGCCGCCGGCACACCGCGGCCGCCGCCCGGGTGATCGCGTCCAGCTGGACCTGCGGCCAGGGATCCTCCCCGTCGCCCAGGTTCTCGCACTCGAAGCCGTAGAAGTGCCGATTGCCGTCGGTGTTCGCCTCGTTGTCCGGCGGCAGCCCCTCCTCGGCGACCACCGCGCGCAGCACGTCGTCGTCGCCCAGGCCGGCGTGGTTGGCGCGGCCGTAGCCGACCAGGTGCACGCTGCCGTCCTTGGTGATCACGCCGTGGCACAGCGGGCCCGGCAGCGCCGGACGGCCGTCCTTGCACATCTGCACCGTGTGCGCGCTGCCGCGGGTCACCGTGTGGTGGATCATCACACCGTGGACGGGCCCCCACGGGCCCTTGTGGTTGCGGTTGTGGTTCCGCCAGTCGCCGACCTCGACGACGGTGACGCCCTCCGCTCGCAGGGCGTCCAGAAACCCGCTCGCCGACATGGGTGGGGCCATGCCGCCTCCTTCGTTCCGTGCCGGTCCGGTCCGGCCGCCGGACGCTACCGAATCCGGACGTCCCGGACCACGACGTGATCACTCTTCGTGCCCAGTAATCCGATGATCCATTCCCGCTCTTTTGGGTAATGGCACGGCGACGGACGGTGATGAAAGGCTCGGTCCCGAGACCGGTGCCCGTGCGATTCGGCACCGGGCATACCTGGGAGGCAATTCTCTATGTCGGTAGGCGAAGAGGTCCGCACGGATCAGAGCAAGCCGCAGCAGTCCCTCGGGACGGCGGCCGCGCGGAACCTGGCCACCACCACCAAGTCCGTTCCGCAGATGCAGGAGATCAGCTCCCGCTGGCTGCTGCGCACGCTCCCGTGGGTCGACGTCCAGGGCGGCACGTACCGCGTCAACAGGCGGCTGACGTACTCCGTCGGCGACGGCCGCATCACCTTCGTCAAGACCGGGGACCAGGTCGAGGTCATCCCGGCCGAGCTCGGCGAGCTGCCGGCCCTGCGCTCCTACGAGGACGAGGAGGTGCTGACGGAACTGGCCCGGCGCTGCCGTCAGCGCGACTTCGCGCCCGGTGAGGTGATCGCCGACTTCGGCAACCAGACGGGCGAGGTGTACCTGCTGGCGCACGGCAGGGTCGAGAAGATCGGCACCGGCCCCTACGGCGACGACGCCGTCCTCGGAGTCCTCGCCGACGGCGCCTACTTCGGTGAGCAGGCGCTGCTGGACCCGGACGCCATCTGGGAGTACACCGTCCGCGCGGACACCGCGACCACGGTGCTGATCCTCAGCCGCCAGGACTTCCAGCAGATCGCCGAGCGCTCCGACACCCTGCGGGCCCACGTGGAGCAGCTGCGCTCCGTCCCGGAACAGCGGACCAACAAGTACGGCGAGAAGGAGGTCGAGCTGGCGGCCGGTCACTCCGGCGAGCCCGACATCCCGCACACCTTCGTGGACTACGAGGCACGGCCGCGCGAGTACGAACTGAGCATCGCCCAGACCGTGCTGCGCATCCACTCCCGCGTGGCCGACCTGTACAACCAGCCGATGAACCAGACCGAGCAGCAGCTGCGGCTCACGGTCGAGGCGCTCAAGGAGCGCCAGGAGCACGAGCTGATCAACAACCGCGACTTCGGCCTGCTCACCAACTGCGAGTACGACCAGCGGATCCAGCCGCACGACGGCGTGCCCAGCCCGGACGACATGGACGAGCTGCTCAGCCGCCGGCGCAGCACCAAGCTGTTCCTGGCCCACCCGCGCGCGATCGCCGCGTTCGGACGTGAGCTGAACAAGCGGGGACTGGTCCCGGAGACCGTCGAGATCGGCGGCAACCGCATCCCCACCTGGCGCGGGGTGCCGATCTACCCGTGCAACAAGATCCCGGTCACCCCGGAGCGCACGACCTCGATCATCGCGATGCGTACCGGCGAGGCGGACCAGGGCGTCATCGGCCTGAGGCAGTCGGGCATCCCGGACGAGATCGAGCCGAGCCTGTCGGTCCGCTTCATGGGCATCAACGAACAGGCCATCATCAAGTACCTCGTGACGGCCTACTACTCGGCCGCCGTGCTGGTGCCCGACGCGCTCGGCGTGCTGGAGAACGTCGAGATCGGCCGCTGGAGGTGACGTTTCCGCACTTCGCGGCCGTGTCCCCGCCCGCGGCGGCGGGTAGACCCTCGGAACATGCGTCCGGCCGGGCCGGCGACGCCGGCGTCCGCGGACGCGGCGAGGGGGAGACATGGCCGAGTTCATGACGGAGACCGAACAGCGTTCCCCCGCCGTGCCGCACCCCGGTACGGCGGGGGAACGGCGAGGGAGGACCGGCGACGCCGACGGCGGTCCGCTCGAGGGGCAGGAGGCGGCGGTCCTGCTGGAGCGCACCCGGGCCGTCGTCGACCCCGAGCTGCGCGCGGCCCTGGAGTCGCTGCCCGGCTCCATCCGCCGGATCGCGCTCTACCACTTCGGCTGGCAGCACGCGGACGGCACCCCGGCAACCGGCGAGGCCGGCAAGGCCATACGGCCCGCGCTCGTCCTGGCGGCAGCCGCCGCACTCGGCGGCCCGGCGGCCCGTACGGGGGCGGTGCGGGCGGCGGTGGCGGTCGAACTGGTGCACAACTTCACGTTGTTGCACGACGACGTGATGGACCGGGACACCTCCCGCCGGCACCGGCCCACGGCCTGGACGGTGTTCGGCGACGCCGACGCCATACTCGCGGGTGACGCCCTCCAGGCGCTGGCCCTGCGGCTGCTCGCCGAGGACCCGCACCCGGCCTCGGGCTCGGCCGCGGCCCGGCTCGCCGACTGTGTCCTGGAACTGTGCGCCGGCCAGCACACCGACACGGACCTGGAGCGCCGCGCCCCGGACGAGGTCACCCTCGACGAGGTGCTCACCATGGCCGAGGCCAAGACGGGCGCGCTGCTGGGCTGCGCCTGTGCCCTCGGCGCGCTGTACGCGGGTGCCGACGACGAGGACGTGGCGGCGCTGGACGGCTTCGGCCGCCAGGCGGGGCTCGCCTTCCAGCTGATCGACGACGTCATCGGCATATGGGGTGACCCCCGGCGCACCGGCAAGCCGGCCGGCGCGGATCTCGCGGCCCGCAAGAAGTCGCTGCCCGTCGTCGCGGCCCTGTCGACCGGTACCGAGGCAGCGGCCGAACTGGCCGAGCTGTACGGCGCGCCGTACGTCTCCGGTGACGCCGAGGGCATCGCGCGCACGGCCCTGGCCGTGGAACGGGCGGGCGGCCGGGACTGGGCGCAGGCCGAGGCGGCCGACCGGATGGCCCGTGCCGTGCAGGAGCTGTCCCGCGCGGTCCCCGCCCCCGAGGCGGCCGACGGTCTGCTGGCGCTCGCCGAGTTCGTGACCCGGCGCAGCAGCTGAGCGCCGCCGGCACCGGCGGCCGGGAGAAGCCCCGGAGTCCCGGGCCCCTGCGACTCCTGACCTCGCACGGGCCCCGGGACTCCGGCCGGGTGGTCCCGCACATCCCCACGGTGTGCGGGGCCCGCCGTTCGCGCTCGCGGGTAAGCACCGCTGAGCCCGTCGGCGGCGCCGTACCGTGGGCGCATGCCGAAACTGCCCCGGATCTTCCACATCACCGAACGCTCCCTCTGGGAGACGGCGCGCGAGCGCGGCTCCTATGAGGTGTCCACCCGTGGCCGCACCCTCCAGGACGAGGGCTTCATCCACTTCTCCACCCGCGAGCAGCTCCCGCGTATCGCCGCGTTCCTCTACGGCGACTACGACGGGCCGGACGAGCTGGTCGTGCTGGTCGTGGACCCGGCCCTGGTCGGCGTGCCGGTGAAGTACGAGGCCGTGGAGCCGGGCGGGGAGGAGTTCCCGCACGTGTACGGGCCGGTGCCGGCCGGCGCCGTGGTGGACGTGGAGTCCTGGGGGTGACCGTCGAGGGGGGTGCCCGCCGCCGGCGCCGGTGGCGGTGGGCGGTGACGGGCTGGGCGGTCATCGTGGCCGTGGGGGGAGCACTCACGCTCGTGCTCCAGGAGGACGCCCGGCCCGGGGGACCGTACGTCTGGCAGAACGGGAACGGCCCGACGCCCCCGCCGGGCCGTGCGGGCGTGCGGGCCCGGCCGGCGGGCGGTGACGACCGCGGCGAGCAGGACGGCGGCGGGGACGCGTGCTCGCCGCGTCCGGCGCCCTCCGGCACCACCGCGGTCCTGTGCCTCTACGCGTCCACCGGGGGCCGGCCGGCGCCGGGCAGTCCGCCGGTCCCCGGGTCCCGGCCGGTCAGGCAGTAGGTGCCGCCCGCCGGGTCGCGCATCACCGTCCAGTGCGGCCCCCCGCCCACCCGGACCGCCCCGTTCTCCTCGTGCCGGGCGCGGACGCCGGCGACGTCCGTGCACGCGAGGTCGAGATGGGCGGAGGCGGGCCGCTCCTCGTCGAGCCGCTGCAGGAGGATCCGGACGGGCAGGCCCGGCGGCGGCTTCAGCACCTCGAACTCCGGTCGTGAACCGGTCTGCCGTTCCCAGCCGGTGAGCCGGGCCCAGAAGGCGGACTCGGTGGCGTACACCGACGGCGGGATGCCGAGGCACACCTGGTCGAGCCGGCTGCCCGCCACCACCGGGGGCCGCACCGACTCCCCGTGCCAGGGCACGGCACAGAACAGCTGCCCCGCCGGGGAGCGCAGTACGGCCCAGCCGTCGTGGTCCGCCACCAGCCCCGCGCCGAGTTCACGGGCTGTCCCCGTCCACTCCCGTACGTCATCGACGCAGAGGTCGAGGTGGGCGCCGCCGTGGCCCTCGGTGACGCCCTGGAGCTTCACGCAGGCGTCCGCGCCGTCGGCGTCCCCGGGCAGCAGGGTCAGGAACTCCCGCTGATCGCCGCGGGGTTCGGACGGCCGGGTGCCGGTGACGGCGGTCCAGAAGGCGCGGGCCTCGGGCAGCCGGGCGGCGGGCCGGTCGACGAAGGCGTACGTCCAGCGAATGACCATGCCGGGGAGTGTAGGCGCCAACTCCTCGGCGGCCCGGCGTATTTCACGTGCGTGGCACTTCAGGCTCCCGGTAGGTCACTCCGCGGGCCGCTGGAGGAAGCGCAACTGGTTGCCCGCCGGGTCCCGGAAGGCGCAGTCGCGCACCCCGTACGGCTGGTCCGTGGGTTCCTGGAGCACATCGGCGCCGGACTCCCGCACCCGCTCGTACAGCGCGTCGCAGTCCTCGGTCGTGAAGATGACACCCCGCAGCATGCCCTTGGCGAGCAGTTCGGCCATCGCCTGCCGGTCGGCGGGGGAGGCGTCCGGGTTCGCGCCGGGCGGCTCCAGCACGATCTCGACGTCCGGCTGGAGCGGCGAGCCCAGCGTCACCCACCGCATGCCTTCGAAGCCCACGTCGTTGCGGACCTCCAGGCCGAGCACGTCACGGTAGAAGGCGAGGGCCTTGTCATGGTCGTCCACCGCGATGAAGCACTGCTTGAGTTTCACGTCCATGGGCTCACGCTAGGCCCATCCGGACCCGGGCGCGCGCGTGTCACCAGGGCCGGCGGCGCGGGCGGGTGAACGTACGGGCCACGCAGGACGGGATCACCGCGCTCTCCTCGTGGTCACGGGCCCGATAGGCGCTCGGGGTCTCGCCGACCAGCTCGGTGAAGCGGGAGCTGAAGGAGCCGAGCGACGTACACCCCACGGCGAGGCACACCTCGGTCACGGTGAGGTCGCCGCGGCGCAGCAGCGCCTTGGCCCGCTCGATCCTGCGGGTCATCAGATAGCTGTACGGCGTCTCGCCGAAGGCCTTGCGGAAGCTGCGCTGGAAGTGGCCCGGCGACATGTGGGCGCCACGGGCCAGCTCGGTCATGTCGAGCGGCTCGGCGTACTCGCGGTCCATGCGGTCGCGCACCCGCCGCAGCTGTCTGAGGTCCTCCAGGGTCACGCCGACAGCTTGGCACAGGGCACTGACACCGAGACGATCGAGCTGCCCGGCACCATCACGGTTCACGATCCGGAGCCCGTCATCGCACACATGGCCTCGTACCGGGCCTGGGCGGCATCCTCGTCTGCCGTCGCTGAGGGACGAGCACACTGCGGACAAGCTGGAGCTGTCCGCGTACAGGCAGCACAGGGGCCCGGCCGGAACGACCGGCCGGGCCCCTGTGCAAGCAGGACAGAAGACCTCAGGCCTTCTTGGTCTCCCAGAAGATCTTGTCGATCTGGGCGATGTAGTCCAGCGCCTTCTGGCCCGTCGCCGGGTCGGTGGACGCCTTGGCGGCCGAGAGGGCCTTCAGGGTGTCGTTGACCAGCTGGTGCAGCTCCGGGTACTTCTCGAAGTGCGGGGCCTTGAAGTAGTCGCTCCAGAGCACGGAGACGTGGTGCTTCGCGAGCTCCGCGCGCTGCTCCTTGATGACGGTGGCGCGTGCCTGGAAGTGGGGGTCGTCGTTACCGGCCATCTTCTCCTGGACGGCCTTCACCGACTCCGCCTCGATGCGGGCCTGGGCCGGGTCGTACACGCCGCAGGGCAGGTCGCAGTGGGCGCTGACCTTGACCTTGGGGGCAAACAGGCGGGAAAGCATGGAGCATTCCTTCCTCGTGATCGTCTTCTCAGGTGCGACATTACTCCCTGCAGAAGGCGATTTCTCGGGTGCCCCCTAGGGCTTAGGACAAAAGTCCAGGGTCAGACTGAGACTGGTGGAGGAACGGACCGGGGAGGTGCCGGGGATGCCGGAGCTGTCGCAGGAGACGGATCGGGGGCGGGCGGTGGCGCCGTTCGGGCTGGCCGAGGTGACCGGCCCGTCCATGGTGCCCACGCTCCATCACGGGGACCGGCTGCTGGTGCAGTACGGGGCCTCGGTCAGGCCGGGGGACGTCGTCGTCCTGCGTCATCCGTTCCAGCAGGACCTGCTCGTCGTCAAGCGTGCCGTGGAGCGGCGCGAGGGCGGCTGGTGGGTGCTCGGGGACAACCCCTACGCGGGCGGGGACAGCACCGACTACGGGGTCGTACCCGACGACCTGGTGCTGGGTACGGCGCGTTTCAGGTACCGGCCGCTGCCGGCCGGTCAGCGTTCGCCGCTGACGCTGGTGCGCTGGGCGCTCTCGGCAGCCAGGCCACTGCTGGCCGACCGGTCGGCCTCCAGGCGCTTGCGGGCCCGGTAGGCGGCAACGTTGGCACGGGTCGCGCAGCGGTCGGAGCAGTAGCGCCGGGAGCGGTTGGTGGAGGTGTCGAGGTAGGCGTTGCGGCACGGGGCGGCTTCGCACAGGCCGAGGCGGTCGACGCCGTACTCCGTCAGGTGGAAGGCGAGGCCCATCGCCGCGATGGCCGCGTAGCCGGCGGTGGCGTTGGAGGGGTGGTCGGCCAGGTGCATGTGCCACAGCGGGCGGCCGTCCTCGTCACGGTGGTCGTGGCCGGAGATCTGTGGCGACACCGGGAACTCCAGCAGCAGTGAGTTCAGCAGGTCCACGGCCAGGGTCTCGTCGCCCTTGTCGGCCGCCTCGAAGACCGCGCGCAGCCGGGCCCGTACCGAGCGGAAGCGGGTGACGTCGGCGTCGGTGGCGCGGCGGGCCGCCGACGAGTTGTCACCGAAGAGGTCGCGGACGGCCTCGACCGAGGTCAGCGCGTCCTTGCCCCGGGCCGGTTCCTCGGTGTTGACGAGGCGGACGGCGTAATCCGAGTAATAGGCCAGTTCCACTTGTAGTCCTTACGAGGGCGCTTCACGGTCGTGTCTGCGGTCGGGTAACAGCCGGTCGTGTGTCCAGGGTATTACGCGAACCGAGGAGTCCGGCATGGCCGAGGGGGTGGTCGGCCGTCGGGGGTGCCTTCGGGGCTCGCCTGCAGCGGTGAGGGCGCCGCTTTCCCTTGGAGCGGCAGTGGTGCGGCGCGGTGGAGTGGAGTTCCGGAAAGCGTGAGAGGTTTGTCGTGGGTCGGAATCCGCCGCAATGGGGCCGCGGCCTTTCCGCTCCTTATATACGCGAGATGTCGGACTCCGCTGTTCCGACGTGCTCGGCCGTGCGAGTGGTTAGGTCGATGAGCGGTTTTTGAGAATGGATGCACGGGTAGCTAGGCGGCGACATATTGTCCCCAATGTGGAGGAAATTCGTGTTTGCACGTAGGGCCCTGGCCATCACGATCGCTACCCCTGTCCTGCTCGCCACGATCGGAATGACGGGTGCGGCCGCGTCCACTCCGACCCCTCCGGAAGCGCCCGCCTTTGCGCAAACGGCCGACCGGCCCGAGCCCGCCCATGGCCACAAGCACGACGAGGCCGCTCGAAGAAATGCCGAAGAGGACGAGGAAGAGGGCGGCATCCTCGGCACCCTCACACGTGAACTCGCGGGTCGTATGTGAAGCTGTCCCGCGGGAATGCGTGGGAAGGGGCGGTACGGAATATCCGTACCGCCCCTCACCGCTGTGCGCTCAGAGGACCTTCGACAGGAACGACTGGGTCCGTTCGTGCTGCGGGTTGGTCAGGACCTCGCGCGGATGGCCCGACTCGACCACCACGCCCTCGTCCATGAACACCAGGCTGTCGCCCACCTCGCGGGCGAAGCCCATCTCATGGGTGACGACGACCATCGTCATGCCGGACTCGGCGAGATCCCGCATGACGTCGAGGACGTCACCGACCAGCTCCGGGTCCAGGGCCGAGGTCGGCTCGTCGAACAGCATCAGCTTCGGCTCCATCGCCAGGGCCCGGGCGATGGCCACCCGCTGCTGCTGGCCGCCGGACAGCTGGGAGGGGTAGTGCCCGGCCCGGTCGGCGAGGCCCACGCGCTGCAGCAGCTGCATGGCCTGCTCCCGGGCCTGCGTCTTGCTCACGCCCTTGACCTGCACCGGGGCCTCCATGACGTTGTCCAGCGCCGTCATGTGCGGGAACAGGTTGAAGCGCTGGAAGACCATGCCGATGTCCCTGCGCTTGCGCGCGACCTCGCTGTCCTTCAGTTCGTACAGCTTGTCGCCCTTCTGCTGGTAGCCGACCAGCTCGCCGTCGACGTACAGCCGGCCGGCGTTGATCTTCTCCAGGTGGTTGATGCACCGCAGGAAGGTCGACTTGCCGGAGCCGGACGGGCCGATCAGGCAGAACACCTCGCCCGGCTCGACCTCCAGGTCGATGCCCTTGAGCACCTCGACGTGGCCGAAGGACTTGTGGACGCCCTGCGCCCTGACCATCGGGACCGCGTCCGTGGGCGGGGTGTCCTGCGTCTTGCTCAGCTTGTCGCTCATGCCGCGCCCACCGCTCCCCTCGGACGGCCCAGCGAGAACATGTTCGCCTTCACCCTCTGCCACGGCGTCGGCGGCAGCTGGCGGCTGGAACCGCGGGCGTAGTAGCGCTCGATGTAGTACTGGCCGACGCTCAGCACCGAGGTCATGATCAGGTACCAGGCCGCGGCGAGGAAGTACATCTCCACCGGGGCGCCGGAGTTCTGGCCGATGTCCTGGGCGTAGCGGAACAGCTCGGGGTACTGGACGGCCGCGACGAGCGAGGTCGTCTTCAGCATGTTGATCACTTCGTTGCCCGTCGGCGGCACGATCACCCGCATCGCCTGCGGGATGATCACCCGGCGCAGCGTCTTGCCGTGGCTCATGCCGAGCGCGTGGGCCGCCTCGGTCTGGCCCTCGTCCACCGCGAGCAGGCCCGCGCGGCAGATCTCGGCCATGTACGCCGCCTCGTTCAGACCCAGGCCGAGCAGCGCCGTCAGCAGCGGCGTCATGAAGTTCGACCAGTAGTCCTTGTAGAACGGCATCAGGTTGATGTAGTGGAAGACCAGGCCCAGGTTGAACCACAGGAACAGCTGGACCAGGACCGGGGTGCCGCGGAAGAACCAGATGTAGAACCAGGCGATCGACGAGGTCACCGGGTTCTTCGACAGTCGCATGATCGCGAGGACGACGCCGCCGGCGATGCCGATCAGCATCGACAGGACCGTCAGCATGAGGGTCTTGTAGACACCGGTCATGATGCGGTGGTCGAAGAAGTAGTCCGGCACCGCCTGCCAGCTGATGGCGCCCTGGCTGAAGGCGTAGACGATCGCGACGAGGATCGCGATGGCGACGACGGCGGAAACGTATCGTCCGTAGTGCCGGACCGGGATGGCCTTGATGGCCTCCGGGCCGGCCGGGGGAGTGGTGCCCTCCCCGCGGCCCCCTCCGGCCGTCTTCTCGATGTCAGTCACGGATGTTGCCTCTCAGTGGCCGCTTCTGCTTCGTCTGCTTCCGCGGGTCACTTGCCGCCGTTGATCACGGACTCCTTGACGGCGCCGTCCTGGGCGCCCCACTTCTGGAGGATCTTCGCGTACTCGCCGTTCTTGATGATCGCGTTCATCGCGGCCTGCAGCGCGTCGCGCAGCTGCGTGTCCTTCTTGGCCACGGCGATGCCGTACGGGGCCGCCTCGACCTGCTGGCCGACGATCTGGAAGTTCTTGCCGCCGCCGGAGGTCTTCACCGCGTACGCGGCGACCGGGAAGTCGGAGGAGGCCGCGTCCACACCGCCGGAGCGCAGCCGGGTCTGGGACTGCTGGTCGTCGTCGAACGGCTCGATGGTGAGCTTCTTGCCGCTCGGACACTTCTTGGCCTCCTGCTTGGCCAAGTCCTGCGAGACGGTGGCGCGCTCGACGGCGATCTTCTTGCCGCACAGGTCCGACCAGCCGTTGATGCCCTGGGTGTCGCCCTTGCGGGTGTAGATCGAGACACCGGCGGTGAGGTAGTCGACGAAGTCGACGCCCTCGCCGACCTTCTTGCCCGTGTCCGGGTCGATGCCCTGCTGGCGGTTCTTGCTGTCCGTCATCGCCGACATCGCTATGTTGTAGCGGCCGGAGCGCAGACCGGTGAGCAGACCGTCGAAGGTGCCGTCCTGGAACTCCAGCGTGACACCGAGCTGCTTGCCCAGGGCCGCCGCGAGGTCCGGGTCCACACCGACGGCCTTGCCGGAGGAGTCCTTGAACTCCATCGGGGCGTACTTGATGTCCGAACCGACCTCGATCTTCCCCTTGTCCCTGATGTCCTTGGGGAGCTTGCCGGCCAGCGGAGCGCTGGTGGAGCCGGAGTCCTTGCTCTTGTCCTTGGTCTGGTCACCACAGCCGGTGAGCAGCAGGGCGCCCGCGACCGCGATCGCACCGACCGCTGCCAGACGGGAGCGTGCGGCGGTCGTACGACGGGTGGAGCTTGCGGTCATCGTGGTTCCTCCGGCGGTTGAAAGAGGTGCCGATGGGTCGACGAGAACACACACCTTCGGGTGTCGCGACCTCGTGGGTTTACCGCATCTTGCCATTTGGACTACGCCGTTCAGGGGACTCGCTATGTCAAAATCGGATAACGGGTGACCCCCCGAACCGCCTCAGGTCGGTACATCCCTGCTGCAACGGCACCGAACCATCTGCGGTAATCCAGCCATCTGACCGGAAAAACGTCGGCCCGTCTCACCATGTGGTCAGCGTGTGCGGCCCGCGTACGACGTCTTCGCGCGCTTGGCGTGGTTGTCAGCCGCGCGTCACCCCATGGCGGCTTTCCGGTTCCGAGATGTGACCTTGCGCCTATTGGACTCGTCGTGGGCGCCGTCCGTCCGGTAAGAAGGTTCTTTACACCCCTCATCCGGGGCTCAGGGCGCGTGTGCGGCGCGCCCGTCGCGTATGTGCTCGTACGTATCAGCAATCGGGCCGTACGCGGTGCCCGCCCACCCCTCACCAGGAGTGGTCGACCCTCAAACCATGCATACCTAAGGGGTAAAACAAAGTGGCAGCGGAGATCGTCAATCCTCGCAGCGACAGCAAAACGGATCAGGACGGCGGGGCCGAGCCCCTCGATTCCTTCGATCCGGCGTTCGCGCTGCACCGCGGCGGCAAGATGGCCGTGCAGGCCACCGTGCCGGTCCGCGACAAGGACGACCTTTCCCTCGCGTACACGCCCGGTGTCGCGCGCGTGTGCACCGCGATCGCGGAACAGCCGGAGCTCGTCAACGACTACACGTGGAAGTCCTCGGTGGTCGCCGTCGTGACCGACGGTACGGCCGTGCTCGGACTCGGGGACATCGGTCCCCAGGCCTCCCTCCCGGTGATGGAGGGCAAGGCGATCCTGTTCAAGCAGTTCGGCGGCGTCGACGCGGTGCCGATCGCGCTCGACTGCACCGACGTGGACGACATCGTCGAGACCGTCGTCCGGCTCGCTCCCTCCTTCGGCGGAGTGAACCTCGAGGACATCTCGGCGCCGCGGTGCTTCGAGATCGAGCGCCGGTTGCAGGAGCGCCTCGACATCCCGGTCTTCCACGACGACCAGCACGGTACGGCCGTCGTGACGCTCGCGGCGCTGCGGAACGCGGCGCGGCTGAGCGGCCGTGAGATCGGGCAGCTGCGGGCCGTCATCTCGGGCGCCGGCGCGGCCGGTGTCGCCATCGCCAAGATGCTGGTCGAGGCCGGCATCGGGGACGTGGCGGTGGCGGACCGCAAGGGCGTCGTGTCGGCCGACCGGGAGGACCTGACCCCGGTCAAGCGCGAGCTGGCCGGTTTCACCAACAAGGCGGGCATCACGGGCTCGCTGGAGGACGCCCTCGCGGGCGCCGACGTGTTCATCGGCGTCTCCGGCGGTACGGTTCCGGAGAAGGCCGTGGCCTCCATGGCTCAGGGCGCCTTCGTGTTCGCGATGGCCAACCCGAACCCCGAGGTGCACCCCGACGTCGCGCACAAGTACGCGGCGGTCGTCGCGACCGGGCGGTCGGACTTCCCGAACCAGATCAACAACGTGCTGGCGTTCCCGGGCATCTTCGCGGGCGCGCTGCAGGTGCGGGCCACTCGGATCACCGAGGGCATGAAGATCGCTGCCGCTGAGGCTCTGGCCGCGGTGGTGGGGGACGACCTTGCCGCCGACTATGTGATTCCGTCTCCGTTCGACGAGCGGGTCGCTCCGGCGGTCACGGCGGCGGTCGCGGCCGCCGCTCGCGCCGAGGGCGTCGCTCGCCGCTGACGTGGTGTCGGAACGGCCCCGCCCGTCCGGGCGGGGCCGTTTCCCTTCCCGCCCGCCCATCCGCCCGACCGCCTGTCGCGGCCGTCGCCATCGGCGCCGTCGACGGCGCCGGTGCCGGGCTGCTCTGGATGGATGCCCCTGCGCAAGAGGGCATGTGTCACAGGGCTGCCTGGTTCCGTCGGCTGATCATCGCCCCTATCGTCGGCAGCATGTTCGCTGTCTACGCCGCCCGAATCGACCGCGACCAGCCGCTCAACGGCCTGGAGTCGGGGGAGCGTCCCGCCCCCGAGGCCCGGCCCGGCTGGAGCACCATCACTGTGCGGGCCGCCTCCCTCAACCACCACGACCTCTGGTCCCTGCGGGGCGTCGGCCTCCCGGAGGAACGGCTGCCGATGATCCTCGGCTGCGACGCCGCCGGCATCGACGAGGACGGCAACGAGGTCGTCCTGCACTCCGTCATCGGCCAGACCGGCCACGGCGTCGGCCCGAACGAGCCGCGCTCGATCCTCACCGAGCGCTACCAGGGCACCTTCGCCGAACAGGTCGCCGTGCCGACCTGGAACGTCCTGCCCAAGCCCAAGGAGCTGTCCTTCGCCGAGGCCGCGTGTCTGCCGACGGCCTGGCTGACGGCGTACCGGATGCTGTTCACCAACGCCGGGGTACGGCCCGGCGACTCGGTTCTCGTGCAGGGCGCGGGCGGCGGTGTCGCCACGGCCGCGATCGTGCTCGGCAAGGCGGCCGGGCTGCGTGTCTTCGCCACCAGCCGGGACGAGGCCAAGCGGAAGCGGGCCCTGGAACTGGGCGCCGTGGAGGCCGTGGAACCCGGGGCGCGGCTGCCGCAACGGGTGGACGCCGTCATCGAGACCGTCGGCGCCGCCACCTGGTCCCACTCGGTGAAGTCCCTGCGGCCCGGCGGCACGATCGTCATCTCCGGTGCCACCAGCGGGGACCGGCCCTCGCACGCCGAGCTGACCCGGATCTTCTTCCTGGAGCTGAAGGTCGTCGGCTCCACCATGGGCACCAAGGAGGAGCTGGAGGACCTGCTCTCCTTCTGCGCCGCGACCGGCGTACGGCCCGTCATCGACGAGGAGCTGCCGCTGGACCGGGCCCGTGAGGGCTTCGAACGGCTCGCTTCCGGCGGGCAGTTCGGGAAGATCGTGCTCACCCATTCCTGAGGTCTCCCGCTTCGGGGAGAGCGGTCGTCGGGCGGGTCCGGGTGCCCGGGCCCGCCCTCCGTGCCTTCCGTCAGGGTTTCGGTGACCGCAGGAGTGCGCCGATGTGGGCCGCCGCCGTCGACAGGTGGCGGCGGGCGTCGCGGAGCTGGGCAGGGGTGACGCCGTGGTCGCGGGCCGCGTCGCGGATGTCGTCGCGGAAGCGGTCGAGGAGGCGGTCCAGGTCGCGGACCGGGTCGCCGGTGAGGTCCTCCTGCGCCCAGGTGGGTTCGTACTCGGCCGGGAAGTCCTCGGCGGGCGGGACGTAGTGCAGGTCCCCGGTGGCGGCGGACGTGGGCGCCGGCTCCTCGGGGGTGCGGGAGTGGCCCCAGTCCTTGCCGAAGTCCCCGAGCTCCCGGGCCAGTTCGGACAGGCCCTCGCGGACGCCCGTCGGCCAGTCGCCCTGCGTGAAGTGGTCCTGGACGCGGTCCTGGACCTGGCGCGCGATGCGCTGCATCTCCTGCTGCGCCTGGGCTCGCGCCCGCGCCTGCGCCTCCTGGGCCTGGCGGCGGGCCCGCTGGGCCTCCTCGCGGGCCCGGCGGCTCTCGTCCTTGGCGCGGCGGGCCTGCTCCTTCCACTCCTGCTTGACGCGGCGCATCTCCTCCTTGGCGGCCCGCCAGGCCTCCTTGTCGGTGAGGTCGCCGTACTCCCCGAAGGGGCCCGCCGCGCCCGCGCCCGTCTTCGCGCTCCGGTGGGCCTCGGACGCGGCCGCGCGCATCTCGCGGCGCAGGTCCCCGGCCGCGCCGCGCACGTCGGCCCTTATCTCGGCGGCCAGTTCCGCGACCGACTCGCGGATCTCCAGCTCCAGATCGGCCAACTCGCCGCTGCGGTCCGCCAGTTCGGCACGGCCGGCGTCCGTGATGGCGTACACCTTGCGGCCGCCCTCCGTGGTGTGCCTGACCAGGCCCTCCGCCTCCAGCTTGGCCAGCCGGGGGTAGACCGTGCCCGCCGAGGGGGCGTACAGCCCCTGGAAGCGTTCCTCGAGGAGCCTGATCACTTCGTAGCCGTGGCGGGGGGCCTCGTCGAGCAGCTTGAGCAGGTACAGGCGCAGGCGCCCGTGGGCGAAGACGGGGGGCATGTCAGAGCACCTTCTTTTCGGTCGTGCCGTCGGCCGGGGCGGCGGTTCTGCCGGTGTCCTGGCCAAAGTCGGCATTGTCCCCCGGAGCGGCCGGCTTGCCGGCTGCGGGTGCGGCTGGTGCGGTGGGTGCGGTGCCGGGGGTCCGTGGCGGCTCGGTGGGCGCGGCGTCCTCCGGGATGCCCGCTTCGTCCTCGCGCGGCGGGCGGCGCAGCAGGGCTATCGAGCCGGAGACCGTGGTGGCCCGGAGTCTGCCGGTGCCCGCGCCCAGGCGCCCCGTGATCTTGTGGGCACCCCACTGGCCGTGCACCCGCAGTCCGTCGAAGGCGTTGGAGATGGTGCCGCTCGCGGTGTTCGCCTCCACCTCGGCGTCCGCCGGATGCGGCAGGCGGATGGCGATCTCGCCGGAGACGCTGGTGAGGCTGACCTCCGTGGGGCCGTCCGGGTCCAGGTCGACGATCATGGAGCCGCTGACGGAGTCCGCGCGGACGGATCGGCCGGAGCCCTCGACCACCGTCAGGTCTCCCGAGACCGAGTGGAACCGGAGCTCGCCGGTGACCGCCTGGGCTTCGAGGTTCCCCGACACGGTGTCCGCGCGGACCGGGCCGGAGACGCCGACCAGGGTGGTGTCGCCGGTCACGCCCTTCACCACGGCGGGGCCGCGGATGCCCGAGACGACCGCGCCGGCGCCGACCACACCCACCTCCACGCGCGTGTCGGCGGGGACCGCCAGGGAGACCACGGCGCTGCGCCGCCAGCCCTTGCGGTCGAGCCACTTGAGGAAGCCCTTCCAGGGCAGGTCCTCATAGGCCACCGTGAGGGTGTCGCCTTGCTGGGTGACCACGAGGGGTGGGCCCTCGATCTCCGAGATTTCGAGGCGGGCGGAACTCTCGTCCGTGCCCACCACGTTCACCGTTCCGTTGACGACGCGGACCTGGAGGTCGCTCACGCGGCCCTCAAAGGTCAGCTTCTGCGGCTCGGTGACGGACCACTCGGGCATGAGGACCTCCTCGGGCGTGGCGCGGCCAGGGCCCAACGCCGACATGACACGCCATATCGCGTCTTCCTCGATTCACGATATATCGTGGTCATGGAAAGTCAAGACACCCGTTCGTGGATCGCCCGACGCGCAACGCGACAGGCGCCGGGGCGCCGGTCGTGGCGCACCCGGCGCTGTGCGGGCGTGGACGTAGGCGTACGCGTGGTGCCTGGCTGTGCAGGCGTAGGCGTAGGGGTGTGTAAGGCGGGGCGTAGGCGTAGGCGGGGCGAGGGGGGCGGCGGGGCGTGCTGCCGTGCCTACTCGTCGTCCTCGTCGTCCAGGCGCGCCAGCCAGGTGGCGAGGCGTTCCACCGGTACCTCGAAGTCGGGGTTCAGGTCGACGAACGTCCGCAGCTGCTCGGCGAGCCACTCGAAGGTGACCTCTTCCTCGCCGCGCCGCTTCTCCAGTTCTTCGATGCCTCGGTCGGTGAAGTACATGGATGCCGCTCCGTCGTTCAGTGCAGGGGTAGGGCCGCTCCCGGGCGGGAAGAACCCTCAACCTGTGAGAGGTGGAAGATGCCGCATTTCCGCCTGAGGAGCCTGGCGAGAACAGGAAAATAATAGGCAGCCGTCCGGCCCGGCGGGCGGGCGGTCCCGACGGGGCGAGGGGACGGGGGAGCATGATGGACGCGGAGTCGAGGGATGCGGGGTCGACGCGGGTAGCGCGGATCCAGCTGCCGGACGGGACGCCGGTGTGGGCCCGGATATCGGGGGCCGAGGAACTGTCCGCGCCGTCGGGGGGAGGGTCGTCGGGGGGACTGTCGTACACGGACACCGGGTTCGCCGAGCGGGTCGAGGCGAGTGTCGAGAGCCTCCAGTCGCTGATCACCGGTGTCGCGCGGTCGCTGTCCGGTCCGCTGCGGGCGGTGCGGCCGGACGAGGTGAGCGTCGAGTTCGGCATCGAGCTGACCGCCAAGGCCGGAAAGGTGGTGGGCCTGCTCGCGGACGGCGAGGCCAAGGCCGCCCTCACGGTCACCCTGACCTGGAACGGGGACGGCCCGCCGGACACGGACGCGGACACGGCCACACCGCCGACCCCGTCCCGGCGCGCCCCCACCCCCGGCGGCGCGTCCCCGCCCGCCGCCCAGGATCCCCACACCGGCGCGTCGGCCGGCGTCCGGGGGCACAGGGGTGTCGGGGGCGGCGGCGTCGGGGGCACGGAATGACGGAGCGGTACGACGGGGGCGCACCGGACGGCTCCGATGCTGCCCGGCTTGCCCTGCGTGAACTCGTTCTCGCGGCGACGGTGCGCATTCATCGCCCGGGCGCAGGGTATGCCCCCGACGAGCCCGGCGGCTTCCTCGGCAGCGGCTTCTTCGTGGCGCCGAACTGGGTTCTGACCTGCGCGCACGTGGTTCACGCGGAAGAGGGGGGCGAGGTCACCGTGGTGTACCGGACCAGCCCTTACGACGACCCGTGCGCCGTGCCGGGGGAGGTGGCGGCGACCCTGCCGGAGCAGATCGGCCGACTCGTCCCGGGGAGCTGGCCCGCCCCGGATCTCGCGCTGGTCCGGCTCCGCGTGCCCGCCGGCCACACGTGCGTGTACGTCTCCGAGCGTCCCAACCCGCACTTCGGCGGGAACCGGGTGTACTACGCGGGGTGGACGGGCGCCCGGGGCCGGCTGGAGATCCTGGACGGGTACCTCTCCGTCCAGGGCACGATCAGTGCGTGGTCGCCGGAGGAGCAGGTGCGGCTCGGGCAGAACGACCTGCCGCCCGGTGTCTCGGGCGGTCCGGTGATCGACCCCGTGCGCGGTGAGGTCGTCGGTGTCCTGAAGTCACGCGCGGACCAGGGGGCGGGGGGCACGTCCATCGGGGTCGAGCAGTTACGCACCCTCCGGGCACCGACGGGAGCGGCCGGGACCGGGCGCGACACCGACCACG
Organism: Streptomyces sp. NPDC001135; assembly: GCF_053598395.1. Classification (NCBI taxonomy): domain Bacteria; kingdom Bacillati; phylum Actinomycetota; class Actinomycetes; order Kitasatosporales; family Streptomycetaceae; genus Streptomyces; species Streptomyces sp. NPDC001135. The sequence continues at coordinate 235,741 of NZ_JBSFKD010000006.1, forward strand.
CGAGCAGTCCGAACGCCGACCGGCTGAGCGGTCCGCCGACCGCCTCCCTCCCGAACGCCGAGCGTGCGGGCGGTCCCTCTCCGGTCGGCCCTCTCCCGAGCGCCGCCCACGCGAGGGGTGCGTCTCCGAGCGGCTCCCTCCCGAGTGCCGACGGCACGAGTGGTCCGCATCCGGTCGGCCCCCTCCCGAGCGCCGCCCACGCGAGGGGTGCGTCTCCGAGCGGCTCCCTCCCGAGTGCCGACGGCACGAGTGGTCCGCATCCGGTCGGCCCCCTCCCGAGCGCCGCCCACGCGGGCGGTGCCTCTCCGAGCGGCTCCCTCCCGAGCGCCGACCGGACGAGTGGTCCGCATCCGGGCGGCCCCCTCCCGGATGCCGAGCGCGCGGGCGGTCCGCACACGGTCGGTTCCCTCCGGAGCGCCGAGCACGCGGGCGGTCCCCACCCCAGTGGCTCCCCCCGTACCGACGCCCACGCCGACGCCGACGGCCTCCATCCCGACGACTTCCCGCCCGGCCGCCTCACCCCCGCCGGTCTCAACCCGGAGGGGTTCCCCGCGGGCGGCGTCCACCGGGGCGACCTCTACCAAGCCGTCTTCCACGCCCACGACCGCTATCACCGCGACCGCCAGCAGCCCTCCGACTCGCCGGCCCCCACCTGGGCCGACATCCAGGGTGAACTCGGCGCACGCCCCGGTCGTGCGCTCAGCCCGCACGAGCGCGGTGAACTGCTCGGCCGGCTGGCCGATCTGCCGCCCCCGGCCAGTACCCGCGGCCTGCTCGACATCCTCGGCTCCCTGCCGGGCTTCCGGCTCCCGTCCCTGGTGCCCGCCCCGCGTGGCTGGCGGGACGGCCTGGGCGTGCTCTATGAGCACGCGCGGCAGGACGGGGCACGCAGACTCGTCATCGACTACGCGATGGGCGTCCTGGCCGCCGACCGCGACCTGACGCCCAGCGTGCGCGCAGCCGAACGCGCCCTGTGGGACTGGGTGCGGCACGCGTCGACGGGACTCGACAGCGGCTACCGCACCGAACTCGCCCGCCGCCGCACCGAGTTGCTGGGCCGGGTGTCTCCGGTGCGTCCGGTGCGTCCCGGTCACGAGCGGGCCGACGACACCGGTCAGGTGCCGGCGGAGCGCCCCGCCCCGCATCCGTCCCCCGCCCCGCACCCGTCCCTCGCGCCGCCCGGCCCGTCCGTGCTCCTGGTGGTGCTGCGCCGGGGCTGGGAGCCCGACCACTGCGACTGGTCGGTCTCCGTGGCGGACGCGGACGGCGGCACGCGACTGCTGCACGAGACCCAGCGCACCCCGCTGGCCGGCCTCGACTCCCAGGTGGCCGCCCCGCTCACCGAGGCCTTCCGGCAGTGCGACGAGCCCGGGCGGCCCGCCCCCCTGCACGTGGCCCTGCCCCATCTGCTCCTGGGCACGGCGGTGGACGACTGGCGGCTGCGGCCCGACGGGGTCCCGCTGGGCGTGGAACGGCCGGTGCTCGTGCGCTGCTCGGACCGTGACCAGCTGCCCGACGAGACGGCACAGGGCCCCGGCGCCTGGCCGGCGGCGGGCTGGGAGTCGTACGACGACGAGGACGACGAACGGCGGGACCGCTGGCGCCGGCTCCACGTCCGTCAGGCGCGGGCCGAGGTGCTGGACTGCGACGACGGCGTCCGCAGGCCCGTACCGGACACGGCGGCGCTGCGCGGCCTCGCACCGCATGACGTCCCCGTGCTGTGCCGCCTGGGCGACCTGCGCTACGAGAGCGACCCCGCCTCGCTCGGCCGGATCCTGCGCGCCGGCTTCGGGGTGGCGGTGTGGCGCCGCTGGCGGCGGGAACCCGAGTCCGTGTGCGGAGAGTTCCACCGGGGCGCCAAGACGGTCGTCGACGACGGCCACGGCGTGGCCCTCCTGCCCGAGGTGGTGCACGGGCTGCGCAGGCAGGTGCACGCGGGGCTCACCGAGGCCTACTGGGCGCACGGAATAGCGCTGTTGTACGACGATCCGCACAGGCCCCTGCCCGGCACCGGAGATCTGCTGGAGGCGCCGTGACGCGGGGTGCGCGTTCCCTCCGGATCCTCTTACCAGGCGTCCTGAGGGTCGATACCGTGATGCACGTGCGACGGCTGCCGTGGCGGACGAGTGACGACGAGGACCGGACATGACCGAATCCAGTGAGTGGCTCATCTACCGGGGCGCCGGGGAACCGCACGACGGGATGAGCCGACTCCCTCCGCCGCCGCCCTGGCGGGACTTCGCCGGCCGGGACGCGGGCGGCGACGGCTCGCAGGACCGCAGGCTCGGCGCGCACCGGCATATGGCCGAACTGCACCGGCCCGGCGCGGAAGAGCTGGAGATGATCAACGCGGCGCTCTACCTGCGCCGCCCGCTCCTCGTGACCGGCAGCCCCGGCGCGGGCAAGAGCACGCTGGCCCACTCGGTGGCGTACGAGCTGGGGCTCGGCGAGGTACTGCGCTGGTCCATCGTCAGCCGGACCACGCTCCAGGACGGGCTGTACCACTACGACGCCATCGCCCGGCTGCAGGACGTCCAGATCGCCGCGCAGGGGGGTTACGGCACGGCGGCGGGCAGTCCCGGAGCCGTGGAGGCCATCGGCAGTTACATCCGGCTCGGGCCGCTCGGTACGGCCCTGTTGCCCTCGGACACCCCGCGGGTGCTGCTCATCGACGAACTCGACAAGAGTGACATCGACCTGCCCAACGACCTGCTGAACGTGCTGGAGGAGGGCGAGTTCGAGATACCGGAGCTGCAGCGCATCGCCGACCGGCTGCCCGACGGTGAGGCCGAGGTGCTCACCGCCGACGGCACCAAGGTGCGGGTGCGCGACGGCCGGGTGCGCTGCCACGCCTTCCCGTTCGTGGTCCTCACCAGCAACGGGGAGCGGGACTTCCCGGCGCCGCTGATGCGCCGGTGCATTCACCTGGAGCTGGGCCGGCCGGACCACAACCGGCTCGCCACCTTCGTCCGCGCCCACCTCGGGGACGAGGCCGCGCGGGCGGGCGACGACCTGATCGCCCGCTTCCTTGAGCGCTCCCGCAGCGAACTCCTCGCCGCCGACCAGCTGTTGAACGCGATCCACCTCACCGACGCCGCCGCCCCGCCGAGCCGCGAACGACTCGCCGACCTGCTCATCCAGCGACTCGACCGTTCGAGGTGAGGCGTTGATGCCCGACGCAGCGGCACGACACGGCCCGCTCCCCCGGGACCCGGCCGGCCGGTCCGGCCCGCCCCGCCCTCCTGACCCTTCCGACCCGCCTGCCCCCGGACCCGCCCCCGGTCCTTCCGACCCGCCCGCCACCGCCCCCGGCCCCGGTCGCGCCGATCCGGCCGGCGGTGACCCCTTGGCCGAACTCGTGCGCCGGCTGCGGGAGATCGGGCTGGAGCCCGATGCCGAGGGGCTGAGCGACGCGTTGTGGCTGGCGTGCCGGGCCGGGGCGGACGACGCGGGCGAGGACGAGGCGACGGCCGGTGGGGGAGGGGGACCGGTTCCCGGGGAGGAGGGCGCGGGCGAGGGCGCGCACGGGCAGGGCGGGAGCGACCCCGGGGGGCCGGCCGTGCGGCCCGCTCCGTGGCAGGGGCCGCAGACGATCGACGCCGGGCCCGACCGGCGTGTGACGCTGTACCCGCTGCCCCGGGACGGCGCCCCGAGCGCGCACGGGAACGGGCGGATCACGGCGCTGCCGGTCGGCGTGCCCGCCGCCCCGGCGCTGCCCGCCCCCCTTGAACTCCAGCGCGCCCTGCGGCCGTTGCAGGCCTACCGCAGCGCCGCACCGGCCCTGCGCACGGTGCTGGACGAGACGGCCACGGCCGAGCTGAGCGCCCGCGCGGGCGGTCTGATCCTGCCCGTCCGGCGCGCCGTGACCCGCGGGGACGCCAGGCTCCAGCTGGTGCTGGACGCCGCCCCCTCGATGCGGGTGTGGGACCGGCTGTTCACCGAACTCCACCAGGTGTTCGCCCAGTTGGGCGCGTTCGGCGACGTCCAGGTCAGCCATCTGCACGCCGGCCCGGACGGCGAACCGGCGGTCAGCCGCAGCCCGGACGCCCAGGCGGCCCCGCTGCACAGCCTGGACCGGCTGAGCGACCCCACGGGGCGTCGGATCACCCTGCTGGTCAGCGACTGCGCGGGCCCGCTGTGGCGCAGTGGCCACGCGCACCGGCTGCTGCACCACCTGGCCCGGCTCGCCCCCGTCGCGGTGCTCCAGCCGCTCCCGCAGCGCCTGTGGAACCGCACCCGGCTGCCCGTGACGTACGGCGAACTGACCCGTGGCGACACCCTGGGCGGCACCGCACTGCGGGTGCGCACCCCCGACGGTGCCCTGGTGGCCGCGCCGCCGGGTGTGCTGCCCGTACCGGTGCTGCCGCCGGAGCCGGTGGCGCTCGGGGCGTGGGCGCGGCTGCTGTCCGGGGCCGGTACCGGACCGGTGCCGGGAGCGGTGGGCTGGGTGCGCGGGGACCAGCCGCCCGCGCCGGAGCCGCGCCGCACCCGCAGGCCGACGTCGGTGGAGCGGGTCAGCAGGTTCCGTGCCGCGGCCTCCCCGACCGCCGGCCGTCTCGCGGTGTATCTGGCCGCCGCCCCGCTGTGCCTGCCCGTGATGCAGCTGGTGCAGCGCACCATGCTGCCCGGCTCCGGCCCCTCCGAACTCGCGGAGGTGCTGCTCGGCGGCCTCGTCCAGCGCGCCGGGGAGGACTACGGGCAGGGTGACGCCCAGTGGTACGAGATGGACCCGGACGTGCGCGAGGCGCTGCTGTCGACACTCGGCCGGGACGAGGCGGTGCTGGTCCTCAAACACTGTTCCGAGTACATCGAGCAGCGCTTCGGCAAGGGCGGCGCCAACTTCCCGGCCCTGGCCCTCGCCCAGCTCGGCGGCGGGGAAGCGGCCGCGGCCGACCGGGAGTCCGCCGCGGCCCGCGCGCGTGCCTACGCGCCCGGCTACCCCGAAGAGAACGGCGACAACGGCGAGGCCACGCTGGTCCCGCAGCCCTTCGCCGAGGTCGCGGCCCGGGTACTGGAGCGCTTCATGCCGCTGCCGGAACAGTTCCGTCTCTACGGCACCCGGGGCAACGGCGTCCCGCCCGGGGAGCGGCCCACGCATCCGGCGGTGGTCCGGGCCCGCGACCTGCTGGCGCGGTTCGACACCGAGGGCATGGTGCAGGACGCGATCGACGCCGTACAGCTGCTGCGCGGCGCCACCGAGCACGAACGGCCGGCCGGGGCCGATCCCGGGCTGTGGGCGGAGTACGCCTACGCCACACTGCGGCTGTGGGAGGTACAGGGCGGGGCCGAGCTGCTGCGGGAGGCGGAGAGCGCCGCCGAGCGGGCCGTGGCGCACCCGCACGCGCTGCGGGAGAGGGCGGCGCTGGCCCGGGTGCTGCGCGCGGCGGCCACCGACCGCAGGCGCCGCGGCGACCAGCACGGCGCCCTGGACCTGCTCAGCCGCGCCGACCGGGAGTACGCGGTGGCCTGCGCCGCACCCGGGCTGGACCCGCAGGAGGCGCTGGGGCTGACCCTGGAGCGGGTGGGCGCGCTGGAGACGCAGTGGCGCCTCGGCGGTGACAGCGCACTGCTGCAGGGCGCGGTCGGCATGCTGGAGGCGTTCGCCGACATCTGGCCGGACCGCCGGCACCGCCCGCCCGAACTGCCGCTCGCCCACGGCAGGCTCCTGCTGCGCCTGGCGGACGCCACGAGGGACCCGGAGCAGGCCCGCGGCTACGCCGAGCAGGCCTCCCGGTCCCTGCGCGACGCGCTGGCGGCCGAGGCTCAGGACGCGACCCCCGGCGGCGCCGACCGGGCGTGGGAGAGCGTCCGGATCCGTCTCGACCTCGTCGACGCCCTGCTGCGGGCGGGCGGGGACCTGGCCGAGGCCCAGGACCGCCTGGACGAGGCGCTGGCGAGCACCACCCGGCGCAGCCTGCGCTCCCTGCTCCACGTGCGGGCCGGACGGGTCCGGGTCGCCCGGTACACCGAGTCGGGCGACCTGCGTGAACTGCGGGACGCCGCCGGTGCGTTCGCGCTGGCGGCGGCGGACATGCCGAGGGACGCGACGGGCTACTCCGACGTCCTCGCCGAGTGGGGCGAGGCGCTGCTGCGCCGGGCGGGGGCGGAGAGCCCGGCCCGTGCCTGGGAGCCGCTGTCCCAGGCGATCCGGGTTCTGCGGGACTGCCGTACGGAGACGCCCACGGGCAGCCCGCACACGGCGTACCGGCTGCTGATGCTGGGCCGGGCGCTGATCCTGCGCTACCGGCTGCGCGGCGACCGGGTGGACCTGCGGGAGGCCGAGCACCTCTTCGGCCTGGCGGCGGCGGACGCGGACGATCCGCTGCTGGCCGCCCGCTGCCGGCTCCAGCTGGGGCAGGCGCAGTACGAGGCCCACCGGAGCCTGGGCCGGCCCACCCGCCTGGACGACGCGGTGGACGCCTTCCGGTCGGCGGCCGAGTCGGCGCGGGAGGCCGAGGAGGAGGCCGAAACCGAGCGCGGGCGACTGGACGCGGTGGAGCTGGGTGCGCAAGCGCACCACTGGCGGGGTATGTCCTACGAGGCGGCCGCCCGCCCCCGCGCGGCCCGCGAGGCCTACCGGGCGGCACGCGCCGAGTGGACGCGGCTGCCCGACGGCAGTCTCGGCACGGGCGGCCCGACGGCGGCGGACACGGCGCTCCGGCTGGCCGAGCTGGAATGAGCACACGGGCAGGGGAGACAGGGGAGAGGGGAACGCGGATGAGCGCACGGGACGGGGCACCCGCACCGGAGAACGCCGGGCCACTGCCGGATCTGCCGGCGCTGGACCTGGAGGAGCTGCGCACGGTCCGGCATCCCGTGCTCGAGGAGGTGCTGGCGGGCCTGCGGGAGCGGGCACAGCGCCCGAGCGAGATGCTCTGGGGCTTCAACAACTGCCTCTGACCGGTCAACCAGGAGCAGATACAGACAACTTCGCGCGGGCGGGGTTTGCGCCCGGCCGCTGGCCGGGAATGCGCGTCCATACGGGCGGAAGGGGCCGTGGCGCGCTCGTATCGCAGCCGGCGGGGCCTACGGCGTGGGGGTGCTGGAGTGTCCGAAGACACCGCCGCCTGTCTGCCGTCCCAAGACCGGCTCCCCCGCCCCTTCCGGCAGTTCATCGTGAAGATGCACGGCCGCTGCAACCTCGCCTGCCGCTACTGCTACCTGTACGAGGGCCCCGACCGCACCTGGCGCACCCGCCCGGCCGCCGCCCCCGCCGAGGTCCTCCGGCGCACCGCCGACCGCATCGCCCGGCACGCCCGCACCCACGCCCTGACCACCCTGTCCCTCGTCCTGCACGGCGGGGAACCCCTGCTGGCCGGCGCGGACGCCCTCGCCCGCTTCACCGACGACGTCCGAGCCCGCGTCCCCGCCGGCTGCACCGTCCAGGCCACGGTCCAGACGAACGCCACCCTGCTGACCCGCGAGCGGGCGGCCGTCCTCGCCCGGCACGGCATCCGCATCGGCATCAGCCTCGACGGCGGCACCGCCGCGCACAACGCCCGCCGCGTCGACCACGCCGGACGGCCCTCCTGGCCCGCCGCGGCACGCGGAGCCCGCCTGGTCGCCGAGCACTTCCCCACGGCGTACGCCGGCCTCCTCACCGTAGTCGACCCCACGACCGACCCGGTCGACCTGTACGAGTCCCTGCTCGCCCTCCGCCCGCCCGCGCTGGACCTGCTGCTGCCGCACGGCAACTGGTCGGCGCCGCCGCCGCACTGGGGCGGCGCCCGCCACGGCGCATGGCTGTGCCGGGTCTTCGACCGCTGGTGGGCGGCCGGGCACCGGGAGACGCGGGTGCGGCTCTTCGAGGAGTGCCTGGCGCTGCTGCTCGGACTGCCGGCCGCCACGGAGTCGCTCGGGCTCCAGCCCTTCGACGCCGTCGTGGTCGAGACGGACGGCTCGATCGAGCAGGTCGACTCGCTGAAGTCGGCCTACGAGGGTGCCGCCGAGACCGGTCTCGACGTCTTCCGGCACGACTTCGACCAGGCCCTGCGCCACCCCGGCGTCACGGCACGGCAGGCCGGCCGGGCGGGCCTGTCCGACCGGTGCCGGGCCTGCCCGCTGGTCGCGGTGTGCGGGGGCGGACACTACGCCCACCGGTACCGGGCCGGACAGGGCTTCGGCAACCCGTCCGTGTACTGCGCGGACCTGCAGCTCTTCATCCAGCACGTGGCCGGACGGCTGGCCGGGGACACCCAGGGCACCCGCCCCGCGGCCCCGGCCTCTCTCGAAGGGGGCACCCCGTGATACTTCCGGCGGTCCCGGACCGGGCACTTGACGAACTCGGCCGCACCGAGGGCGGTCCCGGCACCCTCGCGCTCCTCGTCCGCGACCAGGACACCCGGCGCCTGCTCATGCTGCGCGCCGTGCTCGACGCCGCCGAGGCGGCCGGCCCCGCCGTCTGCCCCGGCGCGGCCAAGGACCGGCTGCGGGAGGACTGGGCGCTGCTGACGGCGGCTGACCGGGCCACCGGCGGCGGCGCGCACTCCCCGGCCCGGGCGCGGCTCACCCATCCGCTGACGGGCCCCTGGGCAACGCGCTGCCTGACCGGTCTGAGCCCCCGCGACGGCCGGCTCACACCGGACAGCCGTGGCGAACTCCTGCGCGACCTGGCCCACTTCAGTGCGGTCGCCGCGGTCGCGGCGGCCCGCGCCGGCCTGTCGTTCACCACCTGCCTCACCGCGCGCGACGGCGTCCTGACCCTCCCCTCCCTCGGCGCCCTGCACACCGCCGAGCGGGCGGACGTACGGGTCGAGGTCCGCTGCGCCGACGGCCGGCTGACCCTCCGCCAACCCGGCGCGCCCCACGTCACCGTGCACCTGGAGCAGGGCACCGGCGCCTGGTCCGCGACCCCCGCCTGGACACCGGCGTACGCCCTGCCCGGCCTGGTGCCCGGCACCGGCCCCCTGCCCCTGGACGACCTCGACCCCTACCGCGTCCCGCCCCGCGAGGCGGGCCAGTACGCGCTGAGCGGCCCCGCGACCCCCGACGACGCCGAACGCAAGCGATGGCTGCAGACGTGGTCCGGCACGGCCGCCGTGCTGCGCACCGGGGGCGAGCAGCGGCTCACCGAGGCCCTCACCCTGCTGCGCTGCCTGGTCCCCCTGGAACCGCCGCCCGGCTCCGACGGCCGCGGCGGCTGCAGCGCGACCCGGCGCGAGGCGTTCGGCGCGCTCCTCAGCAGCGCGCCCGCGACCCCGGTGGCCTTCGCCGCCACCCTCGTGCACGAACTGCAGCACACCAAACTCGCCGCGCTCAGCGAGATGACGGAACTGCACCGGGCCGGCCCCGAGGCCCGCTACTTCGCTCCTTGGCGTCCCGACCCGCGGCCGTACGACGGTCTGCTCCAGGGCGCCTACTCCCATCTGGCGCTGGCGGACTTCTTCCAGCGCCGGGCGCTGACGGACCCGGCCCGGCGGGAGTCCGCGTGGGCGGAACACGCCCGCTACCACGCCCAGGTCGGCGCGGCCCTGCCCGCGCTCGTCGGCTCGCCCGACCTGACACCGGTGGGCCGCCGCTTCGTCGACGGCATGGTCGCCGTCCACGAACGGCTCGCCGAGCGTCCCGCACCCCGGGGGTACACGGCGCGCGCGCAGGCGTACATCAAGGCCGTACGCACCCTGTGGACACAGCGTCAACCTCCGGCACCCCCGCTCACGAATCGATGAAATGCCGACTTCCCGCTCTCCGCTGCGGGAAGATCGTCGGGCCGAGGCGTGCCCCGCTGCAGTCACCGGACTCCCCAGGGCCGCGCCGAGGTTCTACGATTTCAGGACTACGTGCTGGAGGCCGCTGCATGTCTGAAGCTCGTACGCCGGTCCGGTCCACCGGGAAGGGGGCCGCGCGGCAGACCGTCACGATCAGCTTCGCCGGGTTCAACCGGCCCTGGGCGGCATGGATCGGGGACCGGCTGGAGCGGCGCGGTCTGCGGGTGGTCTACCTGCGCTGGGACGCCCCGCCGGACCAGTCCCTGGCCGGCCTGCTGCGCGACCTCACCCTGGCCGAGGGCCGTACCCTGATCCTGGTCAGCGAGTGGTACTTCCAGCTCGGCCCGCGCACCCACGAGGAGTGGAACGCGGCCCTGCGCGAGGTCGTCGCCCCCGACCCGGCCAGGTTCGCCGCGGTGTCCGTCACCAACGCCTCCGTGCCCTCCGCCACCGCCGCCCTCGCCCCGGCCGACCTCACCAACATGGGCGCCGACGAGGCCGAACGGCGCCTGCTGGACCGGCTGGACGTGCCGCTCGACACGCCCGTGACCGCGGACGTCACCCGCCCGGCCCCGCGCTTTCCCGCCTCGATGCCCGACGTCTGGGGCGGCGTACCGCGCCGCAACACCCGCTTCACCGGCCGCGAACCGCTCCTGAACGACGCCTACCACCTCCTCCAGGGCAGCGAGCCCGGCGCCGGGGTCCTCACGCTGCACGGCATGTCCGGGGTGGGCAAGACCCAGCTGGCCGCCGAGTACGCCTACCGGTTCGGCTCCGAGTACGACGTCGTGTGGTGGGTCGGCTCCGAGAAACGGGTCACCTACCGCCGCCTGCTCGCCGAACTGGCCCCCAAACTCGGCCTGTCCACCGGCCCCGAGTACGGCGAACGGCTGCGCGCCGTCCGGGACGCGCTGCGCCGCGGCGACCCGCACTCCCGCTGGCTGCTGATCCTCGACGGCGCCGACGAGCCCGAGCAGATCTGGGACCTGGTCCCGACCGGCCCCGGCCATGTGATCATCACCTCCCGCAACCCCGAGTGGGGCGAGCACAACAGCAAACTGCTCGAAGTGCCCGTCTACGCCCGCGACGAGTCGGTGGCCTTCATCCGGCGCCGCGCGCCCCGGCTGAGCGAGGCGGACGCGGACCAGCTGGCGGAGGCCCTGGAGGACCTGCCGCTGCTGCTGGACCAGACCGCGGGCTGGCTCAACGACTCCGACCTGTCCGTCGACGAGTACATCGCCCTCCTGGAGGGCGGCATCGACCAGGACGTGGTCAAGGTGTCGGCGGACTTCCCGCTCGCCTTCCAGACCGCGTGGTCGATACTGCTGAACAAACTCCGCGAGACCGTCCCCGAGTCGGTCGACCTGCTGCGCCTGTGCACCTTCTTCGCCCCCGGGTTCATCCCCGTCCGGCTGCTGAAGGAGATGTCCCACGACGACCTGCCCGAACAGATCGCCGGACTGCTGGACGACCCGCTGCTGTGGAACAAGGCGATCAACCAGCTCCGCCAGTACTCGGTCGTCCGCCTGGAGTCGCACGAGGCGGCCCTGGACGAGACCGCCTCCGCGGGCGAGTCGGTCTACCTGCACCGCATGGTCCACCAGATCGTGCACAAGGACATGCCCGAGCAGGACCGGCGCGAGTTCATCGAGGTCGTCCGCCGGGCCCTGGCCGAGGCGGACCCCGGCCGTCCCACGGACACCCGCAACTGGGACGCGTACGCGGAGATCGTGCCGCACCTGAAGTACGCCGACGTGCTGCAGAGCAAGGACCGCAAGGTGCAGTCGCTGGTGCTGAACTGTCTGCGGTACATGCTGTTCGCGGGCGAGTACACCGCCGGCGTCAACCTCGGCGCGCGCGCCCTGCGCGCCTGGCGCCGTCTGCTCGGCGAGTCGCACCCCCGGGTGTGGGAGCTGACGTACCACTACGCCAACCTGATGCGCTCCGCCGGCCGTTTCCAGGAGACCGAGGCCATCGACCGGGCGGCGATGCAGCAGCTCCGCGAGGACCGCGGCGAACACGACCTGGACCATCTGCGGATGGCCGGCGGACTCGCCGCCGACCTGCGTGAACTCGCCCAGTACGAGGACGCTCTCGAACTGGACCAGTGGCTCTACCCGACCTACCGCGACCTCTTCGGCGAGCAGGACTCACGCACCCTCAACGCCCTGAACAACCTCGGCTACACCATGCGGCTGCTGGGCCGCTACGAAGAGGCCAGGACCATCGACCTGAAGACGCTGGAGGCCCGCCGCCTGCTGCTCAAGGGCCGCCATCCCTGGACCCTGTTCTCCGAGGCGTCCTACGCGATCGACATGCGTCTGCTGGGCCGGTACTCCGAGGCCGATTCCGCCCAGACCAAGAACGTGCACGAATACCACCGCGTCATGGGCCGGGACCACCAGAGCACCCTGCGCGCCGAGCACAACCTCGCCCTGTGCAAACTGCGCGGCGGAGACCGGGCCACCGCGGGGGAACTGCTCACCCATGTCCTGGAGGGCTACGAGCGCAAACTCGGCGACACCCATGTGCACACCCTGGCCGCCGCGGTCAGCCAGAGCTGCTTCGCGCGCGAGCACGGCGACATCGACCAGGCCCGCGAGGCCAGCGAGTCCATCATCGCCCGCTACGAGATGCTGCTGTCCGAAGGGCACCCCTTCCTCATCGGAGCCCGCGCCAACCACGCCCTGGTCCTGCGCAGCGTCGGCGAGCGCGAGCACGCCCACGTGCTCATCGAAGAGGCACTGGCCGGCATGACCGCGGCCCTCGGCGAGGGCCACCCGCACACCCTCGGCTGCGCCATCAACGCCTCGGCCCTGCGCAACCTCGTCGGCGAGCCCGAGTCCGCCGCCGAACTCAGCAGGGTCACCAGCCTCCGGGCCACCGAGACCCTGGGCCGCACCCACCCCCTCACCCTCTCCGCCCGTATCGCCCACGCGGCCGACCTACGCGCCCTGAGAGACCGTCAACAGGCGGAGAAGGTCGAGCAGGAGGCCCTCTCCGACCTGGCCGCCACCCTCGGCCCGCAACACATCCACACCCTCTCGGCCCGCTCCCGCAACCGCCCCTACTGGGACTTCGAACCCCAGGCGAACTAGACGCCCCGTAGAGAAGCGCTCCCCAAAGGGGCGCGGGAAACTGCGCGGCAAGCCACAACGAGCCGGCACTCGCAAACGCTCGCAACCACCCCTACGCATGGGCAAAGGGCCCGGTACCGAGTAAGAACTCGACACCGGGCCCTTGCGTGCGGCCGGACCGCCGGAGGCCTACGCCTCGAACACCTCACGCACCAGCTGCTCCTGCTCCGCCTGGTGCCGCTTCGCGGAGCCCACCGCGGGGGACGAGGAGTGCGGACGCGAGATGCGCCGCAGCCGCTCGCCGTGCGGAACGTCCGCGCCGACCGCCAGGTCCAGGTGGTCGATCAGGTTGAGCGCGATGAACGGCCAGGCACCCTGGTTCGCCGGCTCCTCCTGCGCCCACAGGTACTTCTCGGCGTTCGGGTACTTCTTGATCTCCTCCTGCAGCTCGGCACCCGGCAGCGGGTACAGCCGCTCGAGGCGGATGATCGCCGTGTCCGTGGCCCCGCGCTTGACCCGCTCGGCCTCCAGGTCGTAGTAGACCTTGCCCGCGCAGAAGACGACCTTGCGGACCGCGGCCGGGTCGACCGTCGAGTCGCCGATGACGGGGCGGAACTGGCCCGAGGTGAACTCCTCCGTCTTCGACGCGGCGGCCTTGAGGCGCAGCATCGACTTCGGGGTGAAGACCACCAGCGGCTTGTGGTGCGGGTTGTGCACCTGCCACCGCAGGAGGTGGAAGTAGTTCGACGGGAGGGTCGGCATCGCGACCGTCATGTTGTTCTGGGCGCACAGCTGGAGGAACCGCTCGACACGGGCCGAGGAGTGGTCCGGGCCCTGGCCCTCGTAGCCGTGGGGGAGGAGCAGCGTGACGCCGGACATCTGGCCCCACTTCTGCTCCGCTGCCGAGATGTACTCGTCGACCACCGTCTGCGCGCCGTTGACGAAGTCACCGAACTGCGCCTCCCACATCACGAGCGCGTCGGGGCGGGCCAGCGAGTAGCCGTACTCGAAGCCCATGACCGCGTACTCGGACAGCAGGGAGTTGTAGACGTTGTAGCGCGCCTGGTCCTCGGCGAGGTACTGGAGCGGGGTGTACTCCTCGCCGGTCTCACGGTCGATGAGGACCGCGTGGCGCTGGCCGAAGGTGCCGCGCTGGGAGTCCTGGCCGGACAGGCGGACCGGGGTGCCCTCCAGCAGGAGGGAGCCGACCGCGAGGGTCTCGCCCATGCCCCAGTCGATCGTGCCGTCCTCGACCATCGTCGCCCGGCGCTGCAGCTGCGGCAGCAGACGCGGGTGTACGTGGAAGGAGTCGGGGATGTTGACCTGGGACTCGGCGATCCGCTTGACGACCTCCGAGGAGATCGCGGTCGGCACCGCGACCGGGAAGCCGTCCTGCGGCGCCTGGGTGTCCGCGGCGGCCGGCTGGGAGGTGGCCTCGCGGACCTCCGTGAAGACCTTCTCCAGCTGGCCCTGGTAGTCCTGCAGGGCCTGCTCGGCCTCTTCCAGGGTGATGTCGCCGCGACCGATCAGGGACTCGGTGTAGAGCTTGCGCACCGAGCGCTTCTTGTCGATCAGGTCGTACATCAGCGGCTGGGTGAAGGCCGGGTTGTCCGACTCGTTGTGACCGCGGCGGCGGTAGCAGATGAGGTCGATCACGACGTCCTTGTTGAACGCCTGGCGGAACTCGAACGCCAGTCGGGCAACGCGGACGACGGCCTCGGGGTCGTCGCCGTTCACGTGGAAGATCGGGGCCTCGATCATGCGGGCCACGTCCGTCGCGTACATGGAGGAACGCGAGGACTCGGGGGCCGCGGTGAAGCCGACCTGGTTGTTGATGACGATGTGGACCGTGCCGCCGGTGCGGTAGCCGCGCAGCTGCGACATGTTCAGGGTCTCGGCCACCACGCCCTGGCCCGCGAAGGCCGCGTCGCCGTGGATCGCCACCGGCAGGACCGTGAAGTCCGTGCCGCCCTTGTTGATGATGTCCTGCTTGGCGCGGGCGATGCCCTCGATGACCGGGTCGACGGTCTCCAGGTGGGACGGGTTCGCGGCCAGCGAGACGGTGATCTGCTCGCCGTCCAGGCCGGTGAAGGTGCCCTGGGCGCCCAGGTGGTACTTCACGTCGCCGGAGCCGTGCATCGACTTCGGGTCGAGGTTGCCCTCGAACTCGCGGAAGATCTGCGCGTACGACTTGCCGACGATGTTGGCCAGCACGTTCAGCCGGCCGCGGTGGGCCATGCCGATGACGACCTCGTCCAGGCGGGACTCGGCCGCGGAGTCGATGACCGCGTCCAGCAGCGGGATGACGGACTCGCCGCCCTCCAGCGAGAAGCGCTTCTGGCCGACGTACTTCGTCTGCAGGAACGTCTCGAAGGCTTCCGCCGCGTTCAGCCGGCGCAGGATGCGCAGCTGCTCCTCGCGCTCCGGCTTGGAGTGGCCGCGCTCGACGCGGTCCTGGATCCACTTGCGCTGCTTGGGGTCCTGGATGTGCATGAACTCGATGCCGGTGGTGCGGCAGTACGAGTCGCGCAGCACGCCGAGGATGTCGCGCAGCTTCATCATCGACTTGCCGGCGAAGCCGCCGACGGCGAACTCGCGCTCGAGGTCCCACAGGGTGAGGCCGTGCTCGACGATGTCCAGGTCGGGGTGCTTGCGCTGGCGGTACTCCAGCGGGTCGGTGTCGGCCATGACGTGGCCGCGGACCCGGTAGGAGTGGATCAGCTCGAAGACACGGGCGGCCTTCGTGACGTCGTCGTCGTGGCTGGCGTCGATGTCCTTGAGCCAGCGGACCGGCTCGTACGGAATCCGCAGGGCCTCGAAGATGTCGTCGTAGAAGCCGTTCTCGCCGAGCAGCAGGTTCGCGACCTGGCGGAGGAACTCGCCGGAGGCGGCGCCCTGGATCACCCGGTGGTCGTAGGTCGACGTGAGGGTCATGACCTTCGAGATGCCGAGCTTGTTCAGGGTGTCCTGGCTGGTGCCCTGGAACTCCGCCGGGTAGTCCATGGAGCCGACGCCCATGATCACCGACTGGCCGGGCATCAGCCGCGGCACGGAGTGGACGGTGCCGAGGCCGCCGGGGTTGGTCAGGGAGACCGTGACACCGGTGAAGTCGTCCATCGTCAGCTTGCCGTCACGGGCGCGGCGGACGATGTCCTCGTAGGCCTGCCAGAACTCGAAGAAGTTCAGCGTCTCGGCCTTCTTGATGGCGGCCACGACGAGCTGACGGTCGCCGTTGGGCTTCACCAGGTCGATGGCGAGGCCCAGGTTGACGTGCGCCGGCTTGATGAGGGTCGGCTTGCCGTCCTTCTCGCCGAACGCGTAGTTCATCGACGGCATGGCCTTGATGGCCTGCACCATCGCGTACCCGATCAGGTGCGTGAAGGAGATCTTCCCGCCGCGGGCGCGCTTGAGGTGGTTGTTGATGACGATGCGGTTGTCGAACAGCAGCTTCACCGGGACCGCGCGGACCGAGGTGGCGGTCGGCAGCTCCAGCGAGGCGTTCATGTTCTTCGCGACGGCGGCGGCCGGGCCGCGCAGCGTGACCAGCTCCGGGCCCTCGGGGGCCTCCGGGGCCTTGGCGGCGGGAGCGGCCTTGGCCTTCGGCTGAGCGGGCGCCTGTGCGGGCGTCGCCGGCTTGGCCGGGGCGGGGGTCGCGGCCTTCGCCACGGGAGCGGGGGCCGGGGTGGCCGGCTTCGGCGCCACGGGGGCCGGCGCGGGCGCGGCCGGGGCCGGCGCGCTCTGGGCCTGCGCAGTCGTGGTGGTCTCTGCGGCCCCCGCGGCCGCAGTACCCGCCGGAGCCGAGGCGGCAGGCGCCCCCGGCTTGTAGTCGGCGAAGAAGTCCCACCAGGCACGGTCTACCGAATTCGGGTCCTGGAGGTACTGCTGATAGATCTCGTCGACGAGCCACTCGTTCGGACCGAACGCGGCAGCGGGGTTCTTCCCGGCTTGGTCGTCGGTGGAGATGCTCGAGTTACTGGGGGACTGTGGCGACACGGCGGCAACCGCCCTCTTCCGCTTCACAAGGTGATGGACAGCGGGAATAAAGGCTACGCCTCCAGGGCGGGGAAGGTCAGGTCGAGCAAGGTCATCGTCGCGTAAGTCACATCGGAAATCTTGTTTCAGGGCTTGATATGGCGGGAAACAAGCGTGGTTCCGGAGGGGAGAGGGTGCGCGGGACGGGCCCGGCGCGCCTTCGTTCGACGGGTGGCCCGGGCCTGCCCCTGATCACACGTGTCCAGCTGCACGGCAACGGCGGCGACCGTCGTGGATCTTGTGCTTCCGGATCGGACTTTACGTCAACTTGGGGCGGAAGTCAGTCCCGGAAGAGTGACGATGATCCTGCAGCCGCGCTCGGATTCGGCCACACCGATCCGGCCGCCGTGCAGATCCACCGCCCAGCGGGCGATCGCCAGGCCGAGGCCCGTACCGCCGTCGCTGCCCGGGCCGTGCGGCCGGGTCACCGCGCCCCGGTTGAACCGCTCGAACACCTTGTGCCAATCCGAGCGGGGGATCCCGGGGCCCTCGTCCAGGACCTCCAGCTCCAGCGACTCCGGCTGCGGCCCGCGCCGCGCCCTCACCGTCACCCGGCCGTGCGGCGGGCTGTGCTTGACCGCGTTGTCGATCAGGTTGGCGACGACCTGGTGGATGCGCTCGGGATCCGCGTGCGCGGTCAGCTCCGGCGGGGAGACGTCCAGGTGCAGATGGACGTCGGTGCGGGTGTGGCTGCCGGAGCCGGAGGCGATGCCGGCACGCGCCGAGGCCACCATGTTGGCCTCCTTCAGCACGCCCGACAGGTACGGCCACACCTCGAAGCGGCGCATCTTCAGCGGGACGACGCCGTTGTCGAGCCGGGACAGGTCCAGCAGGGTCTCCACCAGCCGGCCCAGCCGCTCGGTCTGCTTCAGGGCCGTCCGCATGGTCTCGGGGTCGGCCTCGGTCACCCCGTCGACGATGTTCTCCAGCACGGCCCGCAGCCCGGCGATGGGGGTGCGCAGCTCGTGCGAGACGTTCGCGACCAGCTCTTTGCGCTGGCTGTCCTGGGCCTCCAGCTCGTCCGCCATGACGTTGATCGTCCCGGCCAGATCGCCCAGCTCGTCCCGGCGGCCCTCGCTCACCCGGCGGGTGTAGTCGCCCTCGGAGATCGACCGCGCCACCGTGTTCATCTCGTCCAGCGGCATGGTGAGCGAATGCGCCACGAACTGCGTGATCAGCAGTGTGGCGATCATCGAGAAGACCGTGATGAAACGCAGCTCGGTCTTGGTGTGCACCGCGACGATCGACAGTCCGGTGGTGATCAGCACCGATATGACGACGAGTGCGCCCAGCTTGGTCTTGATCGAGAACGGGCGTACGCCGCCCCAGGGATCCTCCCCGGGGCTCCTCCGTGCGGCCTGCCGCCCGTCGCCGCTCACGGTGTCGGCGTCTCCAGCGCGTATCCCACGCCGTGCACGGTCCGGATCCGCTCGGCACCGATCTTCCGGCGCAGTGCCTTGATGTGGCTGTCGACCGTACGGGTGCCGGAGGCGTCCGCCCAGTCCCACACCTCGGCCAGCAGCTGTTCCCGCGAGAGCACCGCGCGCGGGGTGTTCGCCAGGCACACCAGCAGGTCGAACTCGGTGGGCGTCAGGTGGACGTCCTCGGACTTCACCCGCACCCGGCGCTGCGCGTGGTCGATCTCCAGCTCGCCGAGGCGCAGGATCCCGCTGCGCGGCGTCGCGGCGGCCAGGGCCGCCCGCTCCACCCGCCGCAGCAGCACGTGCACCCGCGCGGCCAGCTCCCGCATCGAGAACGGCTTGGTCATGTAGTCGTCCGCACCGACCCCGAGACCGACCAGCATGTCCGTCTCGTCGTCCCGCGCGGTCAGCATCAGCACCGGCACCGGACGCTGCGCCTGCACCCGCCGGCAGACCTCGAGGCCGTCGAAGCCGGGCAGCATGATGTCGAGGATCAGCAGGTCGGGCTGCCAGGCCTCGGCCGTGTCGACGGCTGCCGGGCCGTCCGACGCGGTTTGCACGAGAAATCCCTCGGCGCGCAGCCGGGCCGCGATGGCGTCGACGATCGTGGGGTCGTCCTCGACGACCAGCACCCGGCGCTGTGCGCCCGGGGTGGTCGTCGCCGCGCCGCTCTGGGAGGTGTGTGTCTGCTCCATCGCCCGCCCCTGCTTGTTGCTTTCCGGAACCAGTGGGGTGATCCCATGTCTGCGCTTGACGCTTGAATGATCCGCGTCAGGGCAGCACATTACGGGGATCCACCGTGCTGTCGCTATCCAGGTCGGATGCCGAGGTGTACGGCGTCCGGAACGCCCCGGGCAACGGGGACCTCTTCGGTACGCACCTGCCGGAACCCGGCATTCCGCAAGCTTCCTTCAAATTCCGGAGAGGGCTCGGCGGACCATACGGCCAGCACTCCACCGGGTTTCAACGCCCTTGCGCAGGCGGCGAGTCCGGCCGGCGAGTAGAGGCTGTGATTGCCGTCCGTGACGGTCCAGCCGGGGCCGTTGTCGATGTCCAGGCAGAGTGCGTCGAACGTGTCCGATGTCTCATGGACGAACGCCACCAGATCCGCCTGCACGATCTCGGTGCGCGGATCGCCGAGCGCACCGGCGGAAACCTCCGCCAGCGGCCCGTCCCGGTGCCAGTCGACGACGGCGGACTCCCGCTCGACCACGGTGATCCGCCCCCACCCGGGATCCGCCGCCGCATGTGCGAGTGAGAATCCCACGCCCAGCCCGCCGATCAGTACGTGCGGCTTCGGCCGCCCGTCCAGCGCGCCGTACGCGGCGTCCACCAGCAGCCGCTCCGAGCGGCCGTCGGAGGTGTCCATCAGGAAACAGCCGTTGGCGATGATCTGCAGCAGCGCTCCGTGCCGGCGCAGTACCACCTCGCCGTACGGGCCGTCGCGCCGGTCGAGGACCACGGGAGAGTCGTACACGGCAGCAGTCATGCCCACCATCCTGCTTGAACGCGCCCCGTCCTTCACGGGAATTGCGGATGACACGCGCACGCTGTGGACAACGGGGCCGGCCCGGACGCATCTGCCACGTGAGAGGTTGCTGTGAATCCGCTCTCGCGTGGCGTCGGTCATAGACAGCGGCCCGCGCAACACGAAGGGTGGGGCGCGACGGAAGGAGCGCCACACCGTGGAACCGATCGCGACGGGCCCTGCGTCGGCCGCGTCCGCGCCCCTTCCGGGCGCTCCGCTCACCGACGGCGGTGGCGTCGTTTCGACACCCGCGCTCGCGGACCTGCTGGACGGCATGCCGCGCCAGCGGCACGCCACGGCTCCCGCCTGCGACCCCGCTCCCGCCGACCCGCCCCCGGCCCTGCGGGTCCCGCGGCTGTGGCGCCTGCTGCCCACACCCACCGGAACCCCGTTCACCTTCTCCTACGGCGTCGTCCTGGCCGTCACCTCGGTGATCGCGGCCCTGGCCGCCCCGGACCTGGTGCACTCCCTCTACCAGGACTCCAGTACGGACGTCGCCCATCTGGTGCGCACCCCCGTGCTGGTGCTGCTGGCGAGCGCCCTGTGGATCGCGGGCGGCGTCCTGTCGCCGTACGCGCTCGCGTTCGTGCTGGTGCTCACCGCCCTCGAACGGCGCATAGGCGGCGCGCGGGCGGCCTGCGTCTTCCTGGCCGGGCACGTCCTGGCCACCCTCGCGACCGAGATCCCGGTGGGCCTGGCCGTCCTGTTCGGTCACCTTCCCGTCACCTCGCTGCACCGGCTCGACTACGGCATCAGCTTCGGCGTCGCCGCCAGCACCGGCGCCCTGGCCGGTCTCCTGCGCCCCTGGTTGCGCTGGCCCGTCCTGGCCCTGGCGACCACCGCCCTCGTCAACGACCTGATCGCCTTCCAGGACCCGATGACGAACTGGGGCCATCTCATCGCCCTCGGGATCGGCATCAGCGGCTGGCCGCTCGTACGGCGCTGGCGCGTCCCGGTGGTTTCGCCGGTTTCCCCGTGACCACCCGCTCGACGGCGGCACCGCGCGGCGGCCCCAACTGATCGCTCACAGCGAACAGATGCGGGGAACACCAGCTACCCCCCGGCAGTTGAGTCGACATAGCTCAACTTGACTGCCGAAGGGGAGATCATGGCTACTGAGTCCACGGCGTTCACGCTCGTCCTGCCCGTGCTGCCGCTCGACGACGAGGTCGTGCTGCCCGGCATGGTGGTTCCGCTGGACCTGAGCGACGCCGAGGTGCGGGCCGCGGTGGAGGCCGCGCAGGCCGCCGCCCGGTCCACGCCCGGAAAGCCCAAGGTGCTGCTGGTGCCCCGCATCGACGGCACGTACGCGAAGACCGGTGTGCTGGGCACGGTCGAGCAGGTCGGCCGGCTGGCCGACGGTGACCCGGGGGCTCTGATCCGCGGCCGCAGCCGCGTGCGGATCGGCGCCGGCACCACCGGTCCCGGCGCGGCCCTGTGGGTCGAGGGCGCCCGCGTCGACGAGAGCGCCCCCGATCCGCTGCCGGGTCAGGTCGCCGACCTCGTCAAGGAGTACAAGGCGCTCGCCACCACCTGGCTGAAGAAGCGCGGCGCCTGGCAGGTCGTGGACCGCGTCCAGGCCATCGACGACGTCTCCGCGCTCGCCGACAACTCCGGCTACTCGCCGTTCCTCACCACCGACCAGAAGGTCGAACTGCTGGAGACCGCCGACCCGGTGGCCCGGCTGAAGCTCGCCACGCAGCAGCTCCGCGACCACCTCGCCGAGCAGGACGTGGCCGAGACCATCGCCAAGGACGTCCAGGAGGGCGTCGACAAGCAGCAGCGCGAGTTCCTGCTGCGCCGCCAGCTGGAGGCCGTCCGCAAGGAACTGCGCGAGCTGAACGGCGACAAGGACAGCGAGGAGTCCGACGACTACCGCGCCCGCGTCGAGGCCGCCGACCTGCCGGAGAAGGTCCGCGAAGCCGCGCTCAAGGAGGTCGACAAGCTCGAGCGGGCCAGCGACCAGTCGCCCGAGGGCTCCTGGATCCGGACCTGGCTGGACACGGTCCTCGAACTCCCGTGGAACTCCCGCACCGAGGACACGTACGACATCCAGGGCGCCAAGGCGATCCTGGACGCCGAGCACGCCGGTCTGCAGGACGTGAAGGAGCGCATCACCGAGTACCTCGCGGTACGCAAGCGGCGCGGTGAGCGCGGGCTCGGCGTGATCGGCGGCCGGCGCGGTGGTGCGGTCCTGGCGCTGGTCGGGCCCCCCGGCGTCGGAAAGACGAGCCTGGGGGAGAGCGTGGCCCACGCCATGGGCCGCTCGTTCGTCCGTGTGGCCCTCGGTGGCGTCCGCGACGAGGCCGAGATCCGCGGCCACCGCCGTACGTACGTCGGCGCGCTGCCCGGCCGGATCGTACGGGCGATCAAGGAGGCCGGGTCCATGAACCCGGTGGTCCTGCTGGACGAGATCGACAAGGTGGGCTCCGACTTCCGCGGCGACCCGGCCGCGGCCCTGCTCGAGGTCCTGGACCCGGCACAGAACCACACCTTCCGGGACCACTACCTGGAGGTCGAACTCGACCTGTCGGACGTGGTCTTCCTGGCCACCGCCAACGTCCTGGAAGCCATCCCGGAGGCCCTCGCCGACCGTATGGAAATCGTCCGCCTCGACGGCTACACCGAGGACGAGAAGGTCGTCATCGCCCGCGACCACCTGCTCCCGCGCCAGCTGGAGCGGGCGGGACTCGGCGGGGACGAGGTCGCCTTGGACGAGAGCGCCCTGCGCAAGCTGGCCGGCGAGTACACGCGCGAGGCGGGTGTGCGCACCCTGGAGCGCTCGATCGCACGCCTGCTCCGCAAGGTCGCGGCCCAGCACGAACTCGGCGAGCGACAGCTGCCGTTCACCGTCCGGGACGAGGACCTGCGGGGTCTGATCGGGCGCCCGCACCACGTGCCCGAGTCCGCCCAGGACCCGGCCGAGCGCCGTACGTCCGTCCCGGGTGTGGCGACCGGCCTCGCGGTCACCGGCGCCGGCGGTGACGTCCTCTTCGTGGAGGCGTCCCTCGCCGATCCGGAGACGGGCGCGGCGGGCCTGACCCTGACCGGTCAGCTCGGTGACGTGATGAAGGAGTCCGCGCAGATCGCGCTGAGCTTCCTGCGCAGCCACGGTGCCGAACTGGAGCTCCCGGTCGGCGACTTGAAGGACCGCGGCGTACACATCCACTTCCCGGCGGGCGCGGTCCCGAAGGACGGCCCGAGCGCCGGCATCACGATGACGACGGCGCTGGCGTCGCTGCTGAGCGGACGGCTGGTCCGCACGGACGTGGCGATGACGGGTGAGGTCTCACTGACGGGCCGTGTCCTGCCCATCGGCGGCGTGAAGCAGAAGCTGCTCGCCGCGCAGCGTGCCGGGGTGACCACCGTGATCATCCCCAAGCGCAACGAGCCCGACCTGGACGACGTCCCGGCCGAGGTGCTGGACAAGCTCGACGTCCACACCGTGACCGACGTCCGGCAGGTCCTGGAGCTGGCGCTCGCGCCCGCGACGAACGGGGCGGCGCCGGAGGTTCCCGTGGCGGCGTGACGGACGCCGCGGGACGAGCGAGGGCCCGGGTCCCGTGAGGGAGGCCCGGGCCTTCGCCGTACGCGTACACGGACGGGCCGGCTCACCGGGCGGCCCCGGCCACCGACTGCTCCGCCCAGACCGTCTTGCCGACCCGGTCGTGCCGGGTGCCCCAGCGGTCGGCCAGCTGGGCGACCAGCAGCAGGCCCCGGCCGCCCTCGTCGAAGATACGGGCGCGCCGCATGTGCGGGGTGGTGCCGCTGGAGTCGTACACCTCGCAGATCAGGGTCGAGTCCTGGTGGATCAGCCGGAGCCGGACGGGCGGGCGGCCGTACCGCATGGCGTTGGTGACCAGCTCGCTGACCATCAGCTCCGTGGAGAAGGCGACCTCGTCCAGGCCCCACGCGGCCAGCTGGTCACAGGCCAGGTGGCGGGCCCGCGAGACGTCCGTGGGGTCGTTCGCCAGCTGCCAGGCGGCGACCCGGTCCGCGCGCAGGACCCGGGTGCGGGCGACGAGCAGGGCGATGTCGTCGTCGGGGCGGTGGCTCAGCAGCTCGGTGAGCACGCGGTCGCAGACGGCGTCCAGCGTGGTCGCGGGCCGGCCGAGCGCGGCGAACATCTTGTCCAGTGCCTCGTCGATGTCGTGCTCGCGGGCCTCGAACAGCCCGTTGGTGTAGAGCGCGAGCAGACTGCCCTCGGGCAGTTCGGTCTCGATCGACTCGAAGGGCAGCCCGCCGAGCCCGAGCGGAGGCCCCGCGGGCACGTCGAGGAACCGCACGGCGCCGTCCGGCGTGACCACGGCGGGCGGTGGATGACCGGCCCGGGCCAGGGTGCACCGGCGCGAGACCGGGTCGTAGACGGCGTACAGACAGGTGGTGCCGATGCCGCCGGCGGTCTCGGCGGCCGGGTCCGCGCTGCCCTCGTCGGCGGCGAGCCGCAGGACCAGGTCGTCGAGGTGGGTGAGGAGCTCGTCGGCCGGCAGGTCCACGTCCGCCAGCGTGCGCACCGCCGTACGCAGCCGGCCCATGGTGGCCGAGGCACGGATGCCGTGGCCCACCACGTCGCCCACGACGAGCGCCACCCGCGCCCCGGACAGCGGAATCACGTCGAACCAGTCGCCGCCCACGCCGGCCCGGGTCGCGGTGGGCAGATAGCGGGTGGCGATCTCCAGGGCCGCCTGGGCGGGCAGCGTGTGCGGGAGCAGGCTCTGCTGGAGGGCCATGGTGGTGGTACGGGACCGCGAGCGGGCGAGGGTCTGCCGGATGCCGACGGCCGCCTTGGCCGTGAACTCCTGGGCCTGCCGCAGCTCCCGCGGGCCGAACGGCCCCCGGCCGGGGCGCCGGCCGAAGAGCGCCACCCCGAGCGCCCTGCCCTGGACGAGCAGCGGCACCGCCAGCAGCGAGCGCGCCCCGGACGCGCGCAGCCACGCGGCGCCCGGGTCCACCGCCGCCCACTCGGCGACGACCGGATCCGCCGTGTCGTACAGCAGCGGACGGCTCGCCGCGAGGCACTGGACCGGCGGGGAGTCCACCGGGCAGACGACCGCCTCGCCCGGGCCGGCGCCGTAGGCGGGTCCGTGATCGTCCGGGACGGCGCGCAGCGCGGCGCGGCGCAGCACCACAGGGCCGGGCTGCCCGGGCTCCTCGTCCGCGTCGCGGGGCGTGTCGAGCAGGTCGACCGCCATGACATCGGCGAGCCGGGGAACCGTGACCTCGCCGAGTTCCTGGGCGGCACGGGCCTGGTCCGCCGCCGGGCCGACGCGCGAACCGCTCTCGTCCGCCGGCCGGGGCGGGCCGGCGGCGTCCTGGCCGGGGGCCTGCGTGGACAGGCAGACGGCGCGCACCCGGCCGCCGGCGTCCTTCAGCGGGGTCAGCACGGCGGCAGCGCCGAGTTCCGGGCCGAGCCCGGCCCCGGTCTCCTGCGGCCGGCCGGACTCCAGCGCGCGCCGCATCGACCGGTCGGCCTCCTCGCTGGCGGCGCCCGGCGCGATGTGCGGCAGGCGCAGTCCGCGTATCGCGGCCTCGGGCAGGGCGAGGGCGTGTTCCATCCGGCGGTTGGCGCGCACGAGCCGCAGGTCGGCGTCGAAGATCGCCAGGGGGAAGGGGGACTGCAGGAACGTCCACTCCTCCAGCGGTTCGCCCCGGGGCGGTTGCGACCGGGCCGTCACGGCGCTCACCACGAGCCAGTCGGTGACCCCGCCCTTCGAGGTCCGGCGGTGGGCGAGCACGCCCAGCTCCAGCAGCCGGCCGTCGCGGTGGCGCAGCGGGACGGTGCCGTTCCAGCGCTCGCGTCCGGCCAGGATCCGGCGGGCCGCCGAGCCGTCGGCGGCGAGCAGCGCGGTGGCGGGCCGTCCGACGACGGCCGGGGGGTCGTAGCCGAGCAGCCGCCGTGCGCCTTCGCTCCAGCCCGTGAGGATGCCCTGCTCATCGATGGTGGCCGTGGCCGTGTACGTCGACTGTCGCTCCATCGCCGCTCATCTCGCCCTAGCTCGGCAGGCTCTTGCTGACCAGCATGATCCCGGGCGGCGGTGAGCACCAACGCGGCGGAAACGGCCCCTGCCGGGCGGGCAGGGGCCACCGAAGGAACATCAGCCGTCGGCCAGGGCTTGTACCCGGTCCAGG